>DATARE010000540.1:0-25457 GCA_036264295.1 Micropepsaceae bacterium
GATCCAGGGTGGGACGGGTGCCGATACGCTCGAGGGTGGCGCCGGAGTCGACTTGATGGCTGGCGGCGCCGGTGCGGACGTCTTCATCTTCCATAAGACCGAGGCCAACGGTGATACGGTGACGGACTTCTCTGTTGGTGCTGACCAGTTGAGATTGGCGGGCTTCGGTGCCGGTTCGACGCTGACGCAGCTCGACCCGGGCGGTCATCCGAATGATTGGACCATCACCGATGGCATCGATCACTCCACCGAAACCATCCACTTGAACACGCATCCCGCGAGTCTCACGGCGGGCACCGATTACATCTTTATATGATCGGGAGAATGCCGGTGTCAGAAACACTTACACCTGTGGAATGGTTAAAAAATAAGCCTTTGCAAACAAAGGCTTCTGTAAACGGTACGAAAATTGCTTCGGAATGGGCAACTGTCTGGGCGGGTGAAGAAATATGAATATTGTCAAGAAGAGCCACGCTGTTTTGGCGGGGCTATTTCTGGTTGCAGCCAGTACGGCCGCACATGCGGACCTGATCACGTTCAACGACGTGACCCCCGGGGCGTTTTCCGCGTCATCCACGTTTACAACGTTCGGAGGGAATTACACGGTCACCGTCGATGTGGCCAATGTGGCGGTGGATGACGGCTCGTCGGGATCAGCATCCGACGGATTCTGTACCGGTTCTGGCGGGACCGGCTGCTCCACGGATGGCACCAATGCGCTTTATGCGTTCAGTTCGCCCGGTTCCGTGAAGGTGACAATCTCTCCCACGGCTTCCGGATTTATGCTGTCGATTACGGACTTCTCCGCGGCGATCGCCACCCTCAACCTTTTTCCGCTTTGCGATCCTAGCGATCCCGCTTGCATCATTCCCTTTATCGACACGACATCGGCAACGAATATTGAAGTGACTGGCGTCAGATACCCGTCGCAAGGTTCGGATCCCACAGCGGCGGAATTCGGTTTGGACCCATCGGCCGGGGGTGAATCCTTCAGCACGCAAACGTTGAATGACTTTGGCAATTTGGCGTCTGTGAGCTTTGCCTTCAATGGCAATTTCAACTGCGACAACGGTTGCGGCGGAGATTTCGTCATCGACGATCTCAACCTGTCGCTGACCAAAGCGCCAACCAATCCCGATGCACCACCGCCGCCGGGCGTTCCTGAGCCGGGCACGCTGGGCCTTCTCGGAGCGGGTCTCGCCGGTTTCGGCTGGCTGCGCCGGAAGATGAAGCGCAGCGCGGCTTAAGCAGCCGCACGTTTCGTCACCCGATCAGCAGCGGCCGCATTTTCAATGCGGTCTCGCGCAACGCGGGCAGGAAGATCTCGGTCAATTGTTTCTTGGCCGTGCGGCTTGCCTGCGCGCTGACATTCATTGCCGCGATCACGCGTCCGCTTGCGTTCTGAACCGGAACCGCGATGGAGCGCAAATCGATTTCCAGTTCCTGGTCCAGCAGCGAATAGCCATTGCGGCGAACCTTCTCGACTATGGCGCGCAGTTCCGCTTTGTCGGTCACCGTATAGGGCGTGAAGGTCTGCAGCGTCACCCGCGCCAGGAACGCGTCGAGTTCGGTGTCGGAAAGGGCGGCCAAAAGCACACGGCCCATGGATGTGCAATGCGCGGGCAGATGCGCACCGACATCGCGGTGGAGCGAGCCGACGCGTTTGCGTGTCGAGCGGGCGATATAGATCACCTCTTCCCCGTGCAGGATGGAAAGCGAACAGGATTCGCCCAATGTCTCACTGACATTTTCCAAAAAGCCTTGCGCCAGGCGCGGCACGGGGCTCGATGCGAGATAGGCGCGCGCCAGCGTCAACACTTGCGGGCTAAGGCTGAAATTACGGCCATGGCTTTCGACGTAGCCGAGCGCTTGCAATGTCAGCAGCGCGCGGCGTGCGCTCGCCCGCGGCAGATCCACGATGCGCGCGACATCGGACAGGGTGAGCTGCGCACTGTGCTCATCAAAGGCTTTCAACACCGAAAGCCCGCGCGCCAACGCTGTGACATAGGCGCGCGAATCGGCGTCGTCCGGTTTGATGGTCTCGTCGTAAGTGATGGTGCTGCGCCCCACGTTCGCTATGCGAACAAGTCTCATGCACGGTTCGGCCCCGTCAAGAGAAATCGGCTTGACTTGAGCACCACGGGGATTACGTTGTTCGTTATAGAGAACTTATGTGCGCTATTCGCACAAAACGAGGACGCCATGCTGGTCAAGGAACAGAACGATTACGTCACGCTGACCGGCCCCGGAACGCCGATGGGGCAATTGTTCCGGTCTTATTGGATTCCCGCGCTGCTGGCTTCGGAGCTTCCCGCGCCCGATTGCGCGCCGGTGCGCGTGGAACTGCTCTCGGAGAAACTGGTCGCCTTCCGCGACACGCAGGGACGGCTTGGTCTGATCGACGAGTTCTGCGCCCATCGCCGCGTTTCGCTCTGGTTCGGACGCAACGAGGAAAGCGGCTTACGGTGCCCCTATCACGGCTGGAAATTCGATGTGACCGGCCAATGCGTAGACATTCCTTCCGAGCTGCCGGGCAGCACGCATTGTCAGCGCATCCGCATGGTGAATTATCCGCTGGTCGAAAAGGGCGGCATCCTGTGGACCTATATGGGCCCGCCGGACAGACGCCCCGCCCTTCCCGAATGGGAATTCACCAATGTGCCGGACACACATCGTTTCGTGTCGAAGCGCTGGCAGGAATGCAATTGGCTGCAGGCGCTGGAAGGCGGCATCGATTCCAGCCACGTCTCTTTCCTGCATCGCGGCGACCTCGAAACCGATCCGGTGTTCAAAGGCGCCAAGGGCAACAAATACAATATGGGCGATCTGATGCCGGTGTTCGATGTGGTCGAAAGCCCGGGCGGCCTTTACATCGGCGCGCGCCGCAATGCTGAGAACGGCAATTATTATTGGCGCATTACGCAATGGGTGATGCCCGCCTTCACCATGATCCCGCCGCGCGGCGATCATCCGGTGCATGGCCATTTCTTCATCCCCCGGGATGACGAGAATTGCTGGACTTGGAGCTTCGATTATCGCGTGAAGACGCCGCTCGAACCCGAGCTGGTGCAGCAGATGCGCGAAGGCGCCGGCATCCATACGGTGGTCGATTCCCATTTCCGTCCGCTCGCGAACAAGGACAATGATTATCTGATCGACCGCGATTCCCAGAAACGCGGCCGCACCTATAGCGGCGTATCGGGTTTCGCCATTCAGGATTCATCCCTGCAGGAAAGCATGGGGCCGATCATCGACCGCTCGAAGGAAAATCTGGTCGCCACGGATAAGGGCATCGTCATGGCGCGCCGGCGTCTGATGCGCGCGGCCAAGGCGCTGCTCGATTCCGGCACGGTGCCGCCGGGGGTCGATCCGGCGCACACGCGCGTGCGTTCGGCCGCGGTCGTGCTGCCGCCGGACAAGCCCTTTGCGGAAGCGATCGGCGATGCGTTGGCGGCGCGCGAAGGCGCGGCGCATGTTTCGGTGTGAGGCAAGCTAAGACGTACGGGTCAGCCGCGCTTCGGCCTCGCGCTTAAGCATCGTACGATCCACCTTGTTGGTGGAGGAAAGCGGCAATCTGTCGATGAACCAGACAAGACGCGGGTGCTGATAGGCGGGCGCGTGCTGCAGCGCGTATTGCTTGACCACATCCTCGCTGAGATTCGTCCCGCTTCTCGCCACCACGAATGCAACCGGCTTCTGGCCCTTGATATCGTCATCGACTGGCACGACGGCCGCCTGCGCGATATCGGGATGGCGCTCTAGCATGCGCTCGACATCGCCGGGATAGATATTCTCGCCGCCCGAAACGAACATGTCGTCGGTGCGCCCAACGAAGAAATGAAACCCGTTTGCATCGCGCCGGAACACATCGCCCGTGCGGTAGAAACCATCCGCCGTTATCGGCGGAGGCAAATCGGGCCGGTTGTGATAGCCATTCATCAGCGCGGGGCTTTTCATCTCCAACTCGCCCTGATCCGCATCGAAATCGGGGCCATCCACCAGCCGCGTCTGCACCTGGGCATGCGGGTATCCGACAGAGAGCTCCGGCTGGGGAAGCCCTTTGGGATGCGGGCCGAACACCACGGGACCGCCTTCGGTGGTGCCATAGGCATTCGTCACCACCGCGCGTGGAATCGCGGCCCTGAGCGCCACCATCAGACTTTCGCTCACCGGTGCCGAGCCCATGCGGATGAATTCCACCGCCGAAAGATCGGCGTGTGCCATGCGATCGCTCTCGCGCAGCATCATGGCAATCATCGGCGGAACGGCGGTCAGCCAGGTGCAGCGATACTGTTCCGCCGCATCGATATAGGCGCGCGCGGTGAATTGCGGCAGCAGGACCAGCGTGGCATGGCTCGCGCAGACGAGCTGCGAAACCGCCAGGCCGTTCATGTGGTACAGCGGCGCGGCAACGATAAAGCGGTGGCGGTCGAAATCCGGTCCCAGCCGGGTTTGCACCACCCACAAATGGCTTTGATGCGACAGGATCACGCCTTTGGGAACACCGGTCGAACCGGATGTGTAAAGAAACATCGCGGGTTCGTGCGGGCTGGGCGTGATGCTGACGAATTCGCCGTGATCCAAAAACGCGTCGAAGCCATCCGCATCTGCGCCGCCGAACGCGATAGCAGGAAGATCGGGCGGGCAATCTGCGCGGCGCGCGGCATCGCAAAGAACCAGCTTGGCGCCCGAATCCGCGATGATGAAACGAATGGTTTCGCGCGGGAATTTGAAATTCACCGGCACCGCCACCAAACCGGCCCGCATGATGCCGAATGCCACGGCGAGATATTCCGCGCGGTTGGCAGACAGAATCGCGATGCGGTCGCCCCGCACAAAACCGCGCGCCAGCAAAGCACGCGCCACGCCGCGGGCGATGTCGTCGATGTCACGAAAGCTGAACTGCCGTGGCGGCATTTCTCCGCCGAGATCGACGACGGCGATCTTTTCCAGATCGCAATCGCGCCGGATCAGATCACCGAGATTTTCGAAAACGGGCATCACAGGACGCGTTATGCCTTCGGTGGTGGCGGTGGCGCGGTGAAATAGGTGCCGCGTCCACTGGCGAGCAGTTTTCCGCTCGTGTCGTGGACATGTGCCTCGGCGGTCGAGAACTGCCCGCCAGCTTTCACCACGCGTCCCTTTACCGTCAGATCGCCCGGCATAGCGGCGGCGTGATAATCGATCCGCATGTCAATGGTGGGAACGCCGCGGCCCGTTTTCTTCACCAGCGCCCAATCAGCGGCGAGATCGACCAGCGCGGCCAGAATGCCGCCATGCGTGTAGCGCCGGTCGGGATTGACCACCCATTCCTCGCGCCATTTGGCTTTAATATCGATGCCGTCGTCTGTAACTGCCAGCACTTCCAACCCCAGCCATTGATGAAAGGGTGCGCGCGTGATCAGTGCCTGAACCTTTTCGAGCGTGATGTCTTCGCTCATGGCATCACCACGACTTTGCCAATGACTTTGCGGTCCTGGATGAGCCGCAAGCCCTCCGCCGCACCTTCCAGCGGCACCACCGTGTCGATCAGCGGCTTCATCTTGCCGTCCTGGATCAGCTGCATCAGCGCGATCAGGTTTTCATCATAGAAGCTGTTGGAGCCGATGATCTGCAACTCAAAGCTCCAGACGTAGCGCAAATCCTCCTTCGGGTCATAACCAGCCGTCGCACCGCACACCAGCAATTTGCCGCCACGTTTCAGGCAGCGCAGCGACGGCACCCAGGTGTCGCCGCCGGTGAAATTGATCACCACATCGACGCCGCCTTCATAGGTGCGCCGCTGCGGCTTGCCATATTTCTCGACCGCCCATTTGGAGAAATCGACTTCGGTATAGTTGATGGTTTCGTCCGCGCCGATTTCCCGCAGCTTCGCCATTTTCTCTTCGCTGCTGGCACACGCGATGACATGGGCGCCCAGCAGCTTGCAGAGTTCCACGCAGCCTGTGCCCACGCCGCCCGAAGCGCCCAGGATCACCACCTTGTCACCAGCTTTGACGGTGTTGTGGGTGACCAGCATGCGGTGCGCGGTGCCATAGGCCACGGGCAGGGAGGCCGCCGCTTCATAGCTGACGCCATCGGGGATGCGGATCAGTTGATCGGCCCCCACCAGGCAATATTCCGCCATGCCGCCATCCAGCATTTCCCCCATCAGGCCCTTTTTCTTATTGACTGGGTTCACCAGGACGCGCGTACCGGGCTCCCATCCCGTGACACCTTGACCCGCCTGCACGACGTCGCCTGCCATATCCAGGCCGATCACCACCGGCAGGGGGACCTTGATCCCGGGCATGCCCTTGACCGTGAACACATCGTGATAATTGAAGGAAGAGGCCCGCACCCGGATCACGACATTGCCGTCGGTCGCCTTGGGTGTGGGGTGGTCCTCCACCAATTCCAGATTTTCCAGCCCGCCGTGCTGGCGCAGAACCAGAGCCCTCATGTTTTTTTCCAATCCGCAATTTCGATCCGGGTCCTATCTAGCCCGCTCCTCGCGGATTGGCTAGGTAAGACCGCGCCGATGCGCGGGATCAGGAGACAGTCATGCAAGAGAACTTCCGGCAATTCCTCGGCCGCCTGCGCGACGCAGGCGAGCTGATCGATCTGCGCCAGCCGGTGGATATCCGCCATATCGCCACCCTGGTCGACCAATCGGACAAGGCGCTTCTGTTCCACAATGTCATTGGCTACGACATGCCGGTGGTGTCCGGCATCATCCGTTCACGCGAACGGGCGATCATGTCCATGGGTGCCAAGACCTATGGCGACATCGAGCTCCGGCTAAAGAAAGCCATCGACAATCCCATTCCGCCCATCATGGTGAACAACTCGCCCACGCGCGAGGTGACAATGGTGGGCGATGAGGTGGATCTGTTCAAAATCCCCATTCCGATGTCCTCGATCTATGATGGCGGGCCGATGATCACGGCAGGCGTGGTGATCGCGAAAGACCCGGAACTGGGGTGGAACAGCGGCATTTACCGATTCATCGTCAAGGAAAAGGCGCTCACCGGCATCGACATCGTCACCCCGAACAATATGCGCTTGTTCGCGCAGCGCGCGTTCGAGGCGGGCCGGCCGCTTCCCATTTCGGTCAGCATTGGCACCCATCCGCTGGAGATCATGGCATCGGGTTATCGCGCACCGCTCGGTGTGGACGAGGTGCATATCGCCGGGGGTTTGCGCGGTGCGCCGGTGGAATTGGCCCCGTGTCAGGCCGTGGATGCGCCCTACATCGCCGACGCCGAAATCGTACTGGAAGGCGAAATCCTCCCCACCGGCTGGACCTGGCCGGAAGGGCGTTTTGGCGAATTCACCCGCCTGATGGGTGGGCTGCATTGGAATCCGCTGGTGAAGATCAAGGCCATCTCTCACCGCAAGGACGCGATCTATTATTCGCTGCATATGCCGTGGGAGAACACCTGGCTTGCCGCGCCCACGCGCTATGCCGCCATCCGTCAGGCATTGCGCACCGCGGGCGTCACCGTGAAGGACATCAATGTCACGCTCGGCGGCTGTGCCTTCTGGCACGCGGTGATCTCCATCAAGAAGCAGGCCGGTGAAGCGAAGAATGCGATTCTGGCCGCGCTGTCGGTGATGGATTTGAAGCATGTCGTGATCGTCGATGACGATATCGACGTGTTCAATGCGATGGATGTGGAATGGGCCATCGCCACGCGCGTGCAGGGCGACAAGGATATTCTCATCGTGACGAATGCGCGCGGCAAACCGCTCGATCCGAGCCTGCCGCCAACGCCGCCGGGCATCGTGCCGACAACGGCCAAGGTCGGTATCGATGCCACCATCGGCGAAGGCATCCCGAAGGAGCGCTATGAACGCATCGCCTACGCCTATGCCGATACCGCGAAGATCGGTGATTACGTAAAGGGGAAGGCCGACGCGTCAGGGCAAGCCGGGAGCGACCGTGCCGTCGCCGATTTGGCGGAAAACATTCTCAGCACCATTCGCCAGACGCCGCTCTATTACACCGAGATCGCTGAGCGCTTTTCCGCTTACGATTTCCAGACCGTCGCGAGGGCGCTGGGCGTTCTGCACCAGACTGAACGTCTGTGGCAGGATCCGGAAGGGCGCATGTGCGAGCGAGGCTCGAAATTCGCCGCCAAGCCGCCAGGAAAATAAACTGGCTTCACCTGGCGCAGCGGACATTCGCCATCGGCGGTCACAACTGAAGCGGATGGGGATCCCGATTCCAGGGATATTCTTTCAGTTTGCCGCCGGCTGCTGAAACCGAACCACATCTTGCGCACGATCGGCGTTAAGGGTGGCACGAATTTTCCTGGCAAGTTCATCCTCAATGAAAGGCTTGCCGATAATATCGGCTTCCTCTACGCCCCCCATCGCTGCGCGGTCCGCAAATCCGGTCAAAAACAGAATCGGCAGAGCCGGGTATTTCGCGCGTGTCAGCCGCGCCACCTCTGCGCCATTCATGCCAGGCATTGCAAAATCGACGATCAGCAAATCGATGTTGCGCTCATGCCCCAGAACGTCGAGCGCCGCGCCGCCGCTGCCCGCTTCCAGAACGACGTAACCGAGTTCGCGCAAAATCGCGGCGGTGACTTCACGCACGGCATTGTCGTCATCGACCAGAAGAATGTGAGCGCCACGGCGCTCCCTCGCTTCGGCTTGGTTTTCAAAAGCGGGCGCAAGGCTCTGCTGGAGTGGCGTGATTTCGGTGCGAGGAAGCAAAATTCCCACCGATGTCCCTTTGCCGATCTCTGTGTCGATACACACGCCGCCGCCCGATTGTTTGGCGAAGCCCAGCACCTGACTGAGACCAAGGCCGGAACCCTTTCCTACCTCCTTGGTGGTGAAGAAAGGTTCGAACACTTTGGCTCGCACCCCATCGGGCATTCCAGACCCGTCATCGATGACGAAGATGCCGACATAATCTCCGGCCGGTGGTTCTTCCGGAAACCGCGGCGCACCGACGCTCACATTGCGCGTGACGACGCGAAGCATACCGCCAACCTCCATGGCATCGCGTGCATTGATGCCGAGATTGAGCACCGCAAGTTCCAGACGCGTGGGATCGACCAGTGCGAGCCAAAGCCCATCCTGGAATTCCGTTTCGATACGGATCCTTCCGCCCAGCGTGCTCTGGAGCAGATCGCGCATCCCCGAGACGGTTTCATTGAGGTCGATGGCTCGCGGGTCGAGCCGCTGCCGGCGCGAAAACGACAACAATTGGTCGGTGAGTTTGGCGCCGCGCTCGGCGGCGATGCGCATATAGCCGAGGCGCTGCGCGAGTTTGCCGTCGATTCCTGCCGCCGTGAAACCTTTTTCCAGGAATCCGATATTTCCCAGGACCACGGTCAGCAGATTGTTGAAATCATGCGCTACGCCGGAGGTCAATTGCCCGACGGCTTCCAGCCGCTGCATCTGCCGCAAGGTGGATTCGACGCGCTCACGTTCCTCGATCTGGCTGAGAAGCAGCCGGTTTGCCGCCGCGAGTTCGGCAGTACGCTCATCGACCCGCGATTCCAGTTCCGCATTCAAGCGCTGGCATTCATATTGGCGGCGGCGCCCACGCAGGCTGGCGCGAACCAGGCTTACCAATGTCGTCGGGTGGAATGGCCGCTCGAGAAAGGTCACATTGCCCAGGAATTCCATAAGCTGCGCGGCGGCCGGATTGCGCTCAAGCCCGCCGCCATGCTCGGTCAGCAGCACGAAGGGAAAATCTGACCAAGGCGGCTGCCGGGCAACCCAAACGCACAGTTCCCGAATTTGCGGTGTGCGCGTGGCTTCTTCGGTGATGATCGCGACGTCTGCGCCGCGTTCGATCTCCCGCATGAACGCCGAAAGATTGTCACAGATATGCGCCGACAGTTGCGCCTCGCTCAAAATGCCGTGCGCCACCGCTGCATCACGCCCGCGTGGCGCGAGGATCAGGGTTCGTTCGCAATCGGATAGGGGCGTATCCTTCACGCGCCCTTCTCCATCAAGGGCGCATGCTGACCAACATAGGTCGGCACACCACGCAGCACGCCCTGAAATTCGTTCAACGGCTGGCCAAGCGTGAGACCGGTCGCGCCGATCTGGAATTCCCGGATTGTATCTTCATGGCTGCCCGTGCGCTTTTTGATGACGGACATGGCGCGCCGCACACGGCCCAGCGCTTCGAAATAGCGCAGCATGATGACCGTATCGGCGAGGTAAGTCAGATCGACAGTCTGCTTCATCTCTCCAACCATCCCGTGTTGCGCGAGCGTGAGAAATGTGGAAGCTCCCTGCCGATTCAAATATTGCAGCAACTCGTGCAGGTGCAGGATCAGGAACTGCTCTTCAGGCATGGATGCGTGATAGCCATTGATACTGTCCATCACCACTGTGCGGATCTTCTCGCGATCCACGCAGCCACGGACATGATGGGCGAATTCGCCGGGAGACAGCTCGGCCGCATCCATTTGCTGTACAAACAGATTTCCCGCGTCGCACATGGCCTGCAAGTCGATGCCGAGGGATTTCGCCCGGCTGAACAGCAGGCCAAGCTCTTCATCGAAAACGAACATTGCCGCCCGCTCGCCCCGGGCGATTGTTGCCGCGATATAGTGCAGGGTGAGGAGCGACTTGCCGGTTCCGGCCGGCCCGATGATCAGCGTGCTCGAGCCGGTCGTGATCCCACCGCCCAAAAGAGAATCCAGCTCGGTTATTCCGCTCTTTACGGTCGAACCGGTGTAGTTGGTCCGGTGCTCCGCCGCGACCAAACGCGGATACACTTCGATGCCGCCCGCTGTGATCAGGAAATCATGATAGCCGCCGCGGAAGCTCTGGCCCCGGCATTTGACAACCCTGAGACGCCGCCTTTCGCCGCCATAGAGGGGCGAAAGCTGATCCAGATGGATGACGCTGTGGGCGATGCTGTGCACGGCGCGGTCGACGCTCTCTGTGGTAAGATCATCCAGCATAATCACGGTGGAATCGTTCTGCGCGAAATAATGTTTCAGCGCCAGGATCTGGCGCCGGTACCGCAAAGAGCTTTGCGCCAGCAGGCGGATTTCCGAGAGGCTGTCGATCACCACCCGTTTCGGCTGCAGCCGTTCGATGGCTTTGAAGATACGCTGGATTGTTTCGCCCAGTTCGAGATCAGAAGAATACAGCAGGCTCTGATGCTGTTCGGGATCGAGCATGCTTTCCGGCGGAACGAGCTCGAAGACCTCGACATGCTCTCCGATGGTCCAGCCATGGGAGCGCGCGCCGTCTCTCAGTTCACCCTCGGTTTCGGCAAGGCTGATATAGATGCCGGCTTCACCTCGATCGGCTCCGGCCATCAGAAATTGGAGTGCAATTGTGGTTTTGCCGGTGCCCGGGCTGCCTTCGAGAAGGTGAAGCCGTTTGCGCGCCAGCCCGCCTCCCAGAACGAAATCCAGGCCTTCGATGCCGGTCGAGGCTCGTGGCAGGAAATGTTGTTCACCCATGGAATCCCCTCTCATTCCAGACATCACTGAATTGAAATGCTCCCGACAAAAGCTTTTGCTTGGCTGCTTCCTGCGAGAAAAACGCAAGTCAGAATGCAAAGTTCCCGTAGGGAATTTGGTAAGATTGCGGCGGCAACTCTTTGCCGCATTTGACGTTTACTGCCGCTGAAAGGGGGCTCAGATGACGGGCGATTCACGACACCTTGTGTGTCCCCATTGTGCGGTAGTGAACCGCGTTCCCGCGGCCAAGGACGCATCCGGCGCGAAATGCGGGAATTGCCATCGGCCGATTTTCAGCGGACACCCGGTCGCGGCGACAACGCAGAATTTCGCAAAGCAGATTCAAACAAACGATATCCCGGTGGTGGTCGATTTCTGGGCTGCATGGTGCGGCCCCTGCAAAGCGATGGCTCCCGTCTACGACATGATTGCCGCCGAATTGGAACCGGCCTTCCGCTTCCTGAAAGTGGACACCGAGGCCGAACCTGCGCTCGCCGCCCGCTATAACATCAGAAGCATTCCCACTCTGATGGTGTTCCGGAACGGGTCAATCGCCGCCCAGCAGGCCGGCGCCATGGATGCGTCGAGCCTGCGCGGCTGGCTTCGCCAATTTCAACCTGGATAAAGTCCGGCTCAGAAGTCCGGCTTGGTGCTTTCCGGAATAGGAAACAAATTCTGGTTGAAGAAGTCGGAATTGTTTTCCGGGCAGACGGTTTCCAGCATCGGAAAATCCACCTTGAACCATTCTTGCTTCATGGTGATCGGCCCGTTGAACGCTTCCGGGTCTTCCACTGTCGCCGTGCCAGTCATGCCGCGCCCATCGGGGTGAATGGTGAAACGCTCCACCACATGCATCTTGTCGGAATGGGGGGTACGGAAATTGTCGATGAAACGGTTATGGCCGCTATCCACGCCAATGGTATCCACCACCAGCGTATCGCCATTCTCGTAATGGCCTACGGATTCGCCGAACCAGGATGGCTTGATGTCCTTGGAATGCGGCCGGTCCAGGAAAATGCGGCGCACCACATGGTCGCGCTGCCACATCATCCAAACCTCTTTCGGCGTCTGCACGAAATAGACTGGCTCGAATGGATAAAGCGATTGTGCCGGTGTGCCGCCCGGCCAGCAACGCGATTGTGCGGTGAACGGTATGGGATGTTCGCCGCGCAGGATTTCCTCATTGGTCTTCTGAATCTGTTCGGCGGCCCAAGGCTTCAGGATTGGGTCCTTGGTGTTGGTCACCCGCACCGTGACTTGCGTGTGGGTCCGTCCGCCATTGGCATTGTTGGTAAAAGGATAGGCGGGGTCGTTGCGGATCGGCCCGTGATTGGGGCTGCCCGGCACCGGCTGCCAATCCTCTTCATTGGTCTGCCAACCGAAATCGACCGATGCGAAATTCGGGATCTTGTCCTTTGCCGCCGGCTCGGCCATCGCAACCGGTACGAGGGCGGCCGCGGCACACAAGACTGCGAAAGACAGGGACCATCGTGCAGTCGAACGGCAGCCTACGAACCGGGACATGAATCCTCCGCGCGCGACCAAGAATTTTTCTTTTATCCTAGCGTCCGCAGCCCGGCTCGGAAAGCGCCCGCATCACCGGCCAGCGGCATAGCCCTGCATGCCGCGGGGATTGGCGGCCGCCCGCCGGCGGGCGCCTTCCCGCGATGCCGCGGTGAGCCGCCCCTCGGACCAGGCTGGCCCGACTTCGACGATATGCCCGCGCCGGCGCAATTCGGCGACCGTGGCGTCGGGCATCCGCCCTTCGACCACCAGCACGCCCGGACGCGCGGCGCGAGGCCAGAATGAGGTCGGAAAATGCTCCGAATGCCAGGCAGGTGCATCGATGGCCTGCTGCAGATTGTGTTTGGCATGTATGTGCCGCAGCAGAAATTGGCAGGTCCATTGATCTTGCTGATCGCCGCCGGGCGTTCCCCAGGCGAGATAGGGCTCGCCGTCCCGCAACGCCAATGTCGGCGACAGCGTGGTGCGCGGCCTTTTGCCGGGGGCCAATGACGCAGGGTGCGTTTCGTCCAGCCAGAACATCTGCATCCGCGTGCCCAGACAAAATCCCAGTTCGGGAATCGTGGGCGAGGATTGCAGCCAGCCGCCCGACGGTGTGGACGACACCATGTTGCCCCAACGGTCGATAATGTCGAAATGCACGGTGTCCCCGCGCACGCCGCCGCGTTTGTCGGTTTCGCTGAACCGGCCGGTGGTGGGTTCGCCCGCACCGGCGACCGCGCCGGACGCTTCGCCGATATGGACCTTGCCGCCGTAGCCTTCAATCCGGCCGGGCCGCTGTTCCAGGCTGGCGCGCGCGCCGATCAGTTTGCGGCGCTCATCGGTATATGCATCCGACAGCAAGATATCGCCCGGAATGGGCGCAAAATTCGGATCACCGTAAAAGGCGTCGCGGTCGGCAAAGGCGAGCTTCGCGCATTCCACCTGAAGATGGATGAAATCGGGCCCCGTGGGATCGAGCCCATCGAGTGTAAATCCCTTCAGCAGCGCCAATTGTTGCAGCAGCGCCGGGCCTTGGCTCCAGAACCCGGCCTTGCAGACGGTGTAATTGGAATAGTCATAGGTGACGGGGACTTCGGTGTGGGGCGTCCATGCCGCCATATCGTCTGCCGTCAACAGGCCGCGATGGGGCGTGCCGCTGGTGTCCATCGCCTCATGAGTGGCGCAGAAGCGGCCGATCGCTTCGGCGACGAAGCCGCGCGACCAGGTTTCGCGGGCGCGCTCGATCTGACGCTCGCGGTCGCCGCCCGCGCTTTCGGCTTCCTTCAGGATGCGCTCATAGGTGGCCGCGAGTGTCGGGTTCTTCAGCAGATCACCGCACTGCGGCATTTTTCCGCCGGGCAGGAAGAGCGCGGCTGAGGTCTTCCAATGATCGCGGAACAGCTGTTCGACCGTCGCGATGGTCTCGATTTCGCGATCCACCAGCGGATGGCCCTCGCGGGCATAGAAGATCGCGGGCTCCAGCACGTCGCGCAATCGCATGGTGCCGAAATCGCGCAACAGCATCATCCAAGTTTCGAAGGTGCCCGGGATGCAGGCCGCCAGCAGCCCCGACCCCGGCACCACATCCAGGCCGAGACTGCGATAGCGCGCGATGCTCGCAGCCGCCGGTGCGGTGCCCTGACCGCAGATCACAATCGGTTTTTGGGCGCGCGCATCCCATAGGATGACCGGGACATCGCCACCCGGTCCGTTCAAATGCGGCTCTACCATTTGCAGCGTGAAGGCCGCGCCGACGGCGGCATCGAACGCGTTACCGCCGCGTTCCAGCATCGACATGCCAACCGCGGTGGCAATCCAATGCGTGGTGGCGACAACGCCGAACAGCCCCTCGATTTCAGGGCGGGTGGTGAAGGGCAGGGGAGAGCTCATTCTTGGCCGGGGATAGCGTGACGGGCCGCACCATTCACGATCTCGCCCGCCACGGCAAGTCGGTCAATCGCTCCACGAAAATCCAGGCGCCGGTGCCCAGCGCGGGTGGAAAGGGCACAAACAACATATTGTCGCGCTGCTCGAAACTCAGTCCATGCGCGCGCAAACCGCCGGCGGTGGCGATGATCGATTCGACCTGCACCGCATACCCGGCGATGAAGGGAAGCGATGGTATCGGCAGGGCAGGGACAAGGCGGGAAAATCCGGCGCGGTCCATGAACTGCACGCCACCGCGATCCAGAATCAGGCTGCGTCCCATTCGCGTCGCCACCGGCTGCCGTCCCGTGAAGCGGGCATAACGCGTGGCTGCTTCATCGACGTTTGCCACCACGGCAATCACATCGACCAACGCCTTCGCGCCGTTCTGGTGCGTGAGCCAACGCTTCTGCCAGACGGCATCTTCGGTGTGATGCGTCAGATATTGGATGCGCCCCTCGGCCATTTCGCCCGGCGGCACGCGGGCGACCGTGAAAGCAGCCTCCGCTTCTCCGGTTGCCGTTGCGACGGGCCGGCGCAGCGCCACAATCGGCGCGGTGCGAAAGCCGGAAGCTGCCAGTCGCGCCGACGCGGCCTCGGCATCCGCAACCGCGAACGCGATCAGATGGAGTCCGGCATAGCGCGCGAGACCGGCGTCGAATTCGCGCGTCAGCGGCGTCTCCGACGTCTTGAACAGCACTTCGATATAGCCGCGCGTCAGCATTGCGGTGATGTTGCCGGTGCCTGCCGGTACGCTGGTTCCGTTCGGACCGGGATTGGTCTGGATCGAAACCGGCGTCGGGGCGAAACCGGCGCGTATCATCGCCTCCGCCGCGGCGCGGGAGTCCGGCACCCAATGGGCCAAATGATCGAGAAAGATCTCGCCGCCCACCGGCAATTGCCGATCCGCATCCATTTAGGTCCCCACGCGCAAGGGCGCCGTCATCTTGCGCAAGGCCGCCAGCGCCGACAACGCCGTGATGCGGCCGGTCTTCGGATTCTCGCTCGGGACGTTTTCGATCGCCATTTCAAAGCGCGCTGAATCGGCTTCGACCACGACGCGGTGCATATTGCGCTGCACATTGGGATCGGCCCAGATTTCGATAGTGGTACGATCCGGCCCGATGCCCGCCAGAGACAGCGCGGCGGCGACATTGACGTTTTCGGGAAAGCCGAGCGCCGCCTCGCGGGCGCTGCCCTGGAAGACGCGCTTGGCTTCGGTGATGCCATCGATGGCGATATTGTTTTTCACCAGATAGGGTGCGCCCATCAGGCCGGTGACGGGCTTTCGGGTAATCATGGTCACGGACCGGATGTCGCCCTCGGCGGCCGCGGAGACCGCATCGAAACCCAGCAGCGCGCCGGTCGGCACGATGATCTGGCCGCCATGTTCCTTCGCGGCCGCCAGCAATTCGGGATGGCGCAGCAGCATGCCTGCGCTCAGCACCATCATTTTCTTGCCCGCCGCCAGCACGGGCGCGGCGATCTCGGCCAGCACCGCAGCCGGTGCACATTCGATCACGATGTCCGAAGTGGCCGCCAATTGCGCGATGGAAAGAATGGGCGCCTTGCAGCCGATCTCCTTCAGGAAGCCTTGTGCCTTGGCGGTGTCGCGCACTGCCACGCCCACCAGCTCCATTTTGGGAATCGCGCCTTGATGCAGCTTGCGCGCAACCGCGCGGCCGATGGCCCCTAATCCGGCGATCCCCACCTTCACAGTTTCCGTCATGTCGATTCCAGCGGTTTCTTTTTCGAAGGTGGCGGAAAGGCGCGATCCAACTCGGCCAAATCTTTCGCGGCCAATTTCACCGCCAGCGCACCGTGGTTTTCGCGCACATGGGCTTCGCTGCCGGCCTTGGGGATCACCATCACCTGACCCCGGTGCAGCAGCCAGGCGAGCGCAATCTGTGCTGCCGTGGCGTTGTGGCGGGAGGCAATCTGTTCCAGCTCGCGGGAGCGCAACAACCGGCCCTGATCCAGCGGCGAATACGCCATGATGGGAATGTGACGCTTGGTGCACCACGGGATCAGGTCATATTCGATGCCGCGCCGTTTCAGATTGTACATCACCTGATTGGTCGCCACCTGGCCGCCGTCGGGAAGCGCGACCACCTCGTCCATTTCATCGACGTCGAAATTGCTGACGCCCCAATGGCGGATTTTGCCTGCCTGTTTCAGCGTCACGAAGGCATCGACCGTTTCGGAAATTGGTGCATTGCCGGGCCAGTGCAGAAGATAAAGATCGATGTGGGTGTTGAGCCGTTTCAGGCTTCTTTCGCAGGCGGCGATAGTGTTGCGGCGCGAAGCATTGCCTGGCAGCACCTTGCTGACGACGAACACCTCGTCGCGCCGGCCGGCAATGGCCTCTCCGACCACCTCCTCGGCACCGCCGCTGGCATACATTTCGGCCGTGTCGATCAGCGTCATGCCCAGATCGATGCCCAGCCGCAGCGCAGCCACTTCTTCTTTGCGGCGGCGCGAAGAATCGCCCATGGTCCAGGTGCCCTGGCCAAGCGCCGGCACGGTCTCGCCGGAGGGAAGCGTCACGATGGGGGCGGCTGTCATGGGCGAAGGATAGCACCGCCAGCCGTTTTGGAAATCACCGGCATTTGGAAATCGACAGGGGCGCGTTAAAACCGATCCATGTGGATATTGCGATTGCTGACGACCGTGATGGGATTGTTCGGGCAGGGCCGCTCGCCCGCGGTGATGCTCAACCTGACGGTGCCGCGGTCGGGCTATCGCCTGCATCGCGATCTTGCCTATGGCGCCGGGCGGCGGCACCGCTTCGATCTTTACCTTCCTTTGGCTGTGTCTTCGCCGGCGCCCGTGGTGTTGTTCTTCTATGGCGGGGCGTTTCGTGTAGGGCGCAAGAATGAATACCGGGTGGTCGGCCAAGCGCTCGCCAGCAAGGGCATCATTGTCGCGGTGGCGGATTACCGGCTCTATCCGCAAGCCCGCTTCCCCGATTTTCTTGATGACGGGGCCAAAGCCTTCGCCGCGGTTCGCGCAGGCGTTGCGGAATTCGGCGGTGACCCGACGCGCATCTTTATCGCAGGGCATTCGGCGGGCGCCTATATCGCCGCGATGCTAGCGGCCAACCCGGAATATCTGCGGGAGGTGAATCTGGACCTTTCCGCGATCAGGGGCGTGATACCGATCGCCGGGCGCTTCCACGAAATGCCTGTCGGCGATCCCATTGTGGTCGAGACGTTCCGCGGGCCCGCGCGCCCCGAAACACGGCCGGCGACCTTCATTGACGGCAAACGTCCGCCGATGATGCTGGTTGCAGGGGCCGCGGAAAGCCCGGAGGTTCTCGAAAGCCACAAGAAGCTCGCCGCGCATTTGCGCGCGCAGGGAAACGAGGTGGAAGAGATCACCTACCCCCATATCGGCCATATGGGGATTATGCTCGCACTGGCGCCGGGCTTTCGTCATCGCGCGCGGCTGCGCGAGGACATCGCGCGATTCGTGCGGGCGCATTGAGCCGAAGCGTTCTCACCCTTCGACATGCTCACCCTTCGACAGGCTCACCCTTCGACAGGCTTAGGGTGAGGGGGAAAATTTTCCTCATGCTGAGCCTGTGGAAGCATGAGCTTATCGAAGCATGAGGCCAGCCGCCCTAATTCCACAACCGCTTGCTCGCCAGCCTCGCGCCTTCGGCGAGCGCTTCCAGCTTCGCCCACATGATCGAGGGATGCACCCGCCGATGGAACGGCCCTTGCGCGAAGCCGCAATCGGTGCCCGCGATCACATTCTCCCGGCCCAGGAATTTCGCATAGCGCGCGATGCGCTGCGCGATCAGTTCCGGATGTTCGACGATGTTCGTCGCATGGCTGATGACACCAGGGATGAGAATTTTACCGTCAGGCAGTTTCACGTTCTCCCACACTTCCCATTCGTGCTCGTGCCGCGGATTGGCGCCTTCGATCAGGAAGGCGCCGACATTGGCCTTCATCAGGATGTCGACAATATCCTTCAGCGGCACGTCGGTCGTGTGCGGGCCCGGCCAACTGCCCCAGCAGACATGATAGCGGATGCGATCCGCCGGAATTCCTTCCAGCGCGTGGTTCAGCACCTCGATCTGATACTCCAGCCATTTGCGATAATCGGCAAAGCTCTTCGGCGGCACCATGCGATCATAGGTGACGGCGGCGCGGGCGTCGTCCAATTGCAGCAGCAGCCCCGAAGACGCGATGGTGCGATATTCGGTACGCATCGCGCCGGCGATGGCTTCGAACATCGCATCGTCGTCCTTGTAATATTCGTTCTTCCGGTCGGGGATGACGCTGGCGGGGGCGGCCACCGGCAGGAACGCTTCGGTCACGGCCACGCCTTTCAGCGCGGTCTTGATGTCCTCGATGTCGCGTTCCAGCGCCGCCGTGCCCGTATAGGTGATCGGGCCGACGCAGACCGATTCCCAATCCGAGGATGGCGGCTGTGCCGCATCCATCTCGGCGTAGAATTCCTTGAACCGCGTGCGATCCGCACCTGCCGCGAAGGGGTTCTTCTCCAGCGTCACCGGACGCCGCTCGAACCCGGACAGACGCTCCAGCGCATATTGCGCCCATGAGATGTTCTTACCGAATTCCCCATCGTCGACAATGTCGATGCCGGCCTCCGCTTGGCGCCGCACGACCGCGGCCACGCTGGCTTTCAGGCATTGCTCATAAGTCCGCTCGTCGCCCTTGCCGCTTTGCAAGGCGCGCAATTGGTCCAGCAGTTCCTTGGGCCGGATCAGGCTGCCGACATGGGTGGTGAGAATACGGTCGCTGCTGCGTTTCATGGGGCGCTTTCCGGTTTATCCAGTGGCCTACGACTAGAAGAAATCTGTGCCGACCACAACCGCGCGCAGGAAAATGTAAATCGCCCCAAATGGGCATCGCAAGGCGGGAAAATTTCCCCTAAAAGGCTCCAAACCCGAGGCCGCCATGTCCATCATCGATATCCATCCGCATGTCATTTCCACCGATATGGTGCGCTATCCGCGCGCGCCCTTGGGCGGGCACCAGTCCGATTGGTCCAGGCTCCGCCCCGTCAGCGTGGATCAGATGATCGCCGCCATGGATAAGGCCGGCATCGCGAAATCGGCGCTGGTCCAGGCTTCCACCTGTTACGGCCACGACAATTCCTATGTTGCGGATGCGGTGGCGGCGCACCCGGACCGCTTCACGGGCGTGTTCTCCACCGATGTGCTGGCGCCCGATGCTGTTGCGTCGATGAGACATTGGATGGCCAAGGGCCTGACGGGCATGCGGCTGTTCACCACGGGCAGCACCATGCCGGGGCAGGCAGGTTGGCTGGACGATCCGCGCTCCTTTCCGGCCTGGGAATTCGCGCGCGATTCCAATCTGCCTGTCTGTCTGCAGATGACGGCGCAGGGGATCCCGCAGATCAAGGCCATTCTCGACCGGTTCCCCAAATTGCGCGTGATCCTGGATCATCTGGCGCGCCCGGTTCAGGAAGACGGCCCGCCCTATCATGGGGCCGACAGCCTTTGGAGTTTGGCGTCCTATCCCGGCGTCTACCTGAAAGTGACCGAACGCAATTTGGTGGGGGCGCAAAGCGGCAAGGCGACGCCGGAAAGCTTCTTCGGGCGGGCGGTCGCGGAATTCGGCGCGTCGCGGATCGCCTGGGGCTCGAACTATCCGGCATCCGAAAGGCCGCTGTCCGAATTGGTGAAGCTGGCGCAGGACACGCTTGCCTTTTTGTCCGCCGGCGACCGGGAATGGATTTTCTCCGGCACGGCGAAGGTGCTCTATCCGGCGCTGGCGGGAAAATAAGGAGAGCCTGCGATGTCGAACGAACCGGTCGTGCTGCATTCGCTGCTCGGCAATCACCCGAACACCAAGGCGCTGAAGAGCGGCAAGGTTGCCTCGCCGCTGGTGACATTCGACTATTTCGACGTGAAGGTCGCCAACACCCAATTCAAGGCGCTGGTGCGCGACGCCAAATATGATTTCGGCGAGCTTGCGATGGTCACGTTCCTGCAAGCCAAGCATTACGGTAAGCCCTATGTGCTCTTGCCCGCTACCATTGTGGGCCGCAATCAACATCACACGATTTTCTACAATGCCGCGAAAGGACCGCTTACCGCGCGCGACCTGAACGGCAAACGCGTCGGCGTGCGCGCCTATACCCAAACGACGGGCGCCTGGGTGCGCGGCTTCCTGTCCGAAGACTACGGCATCGATTTGAACGGCGTGACCTGGGTCACTTTCGAGAATCCGCATTTGGCGGAATATCGCGATCCGCCGCATGTGCAGCGCGCGCCCGAGGGCAAGGTGCTGAAGCAGATGCTGCTCGATGGTGAAATCGATGCGGCGATTCTCGGCGACGTTCCAGAAGAGGGGCCGCTGAAACATCTGATCCCCGATCATGAAACCGCGGGCCGCGATTGGGCGCGCCGCCATGGCGGCGTACCGATCAATCATCTGGCGGTGATGCGCGAATCTATCGTCAAGGCCCGCCCCGACGTGGTGCGCGAAGTCTATCGCGTGCTGAAGCAAAGCCGTACGGCAGCCGATCTTCCCACCGGCGCAGACGATCCTCTGCGCTTTGGCATCGCCGCCATTCGGCAGTCGCTGGAGCAGCTCAGCATCTATGCTGTGCAGCAGAAGCTGATTCCACGGGCCTTTTCGGCGGACGAATTGTTCGCCGATGCCGCGCGGATTATAGGCTCAGAAGCCGCGTAAAGGTGTCATTCCCGGCCGAGCGGCAGCTGCCGCGAGGGGAGGGGAACCCATTTCTCACCTGACGGGATTGGTCTTCAGAAATAGATCCCCTTGCCTCACATCGCTTCGCGATGCTCGTTGGGGAAGACAAGCGTTTGCTATTTCCTCGCTGCGCCCGCCGCGACCCTGTCGCGGTTCAGGATGGCATGCAGCGCGATCAGCGGCACCCCGCCGATCACCACGGACTGCTTGAGCAGAATGCGCGCCACCAACGGAAGCGCCTGATAGGCTTCTCCGGCGACGAACAGCCCGCCCATGCCGAGCAGCAGGGAAAAGCCGGCGATGATGAGGTTGCGGTCGTCCCATTCCACGATCGACAAATGCTGGATCGCGTGCATCATCACGATGCCGAACAACACCGTCGCGATGGCCGCCAAGACCGGCGTCGGCACCAGCACCAGCATCATGTCGAACTTCACGCACGATCCGAGCAGCATCAATAGGATGCCGCAGGCCAGGGTCGCATAACGCGAACCCACGCGCGTGGTGCGCAACAGACCCACATTGTCAGGATAGATGTAGGTCGTGTAGGCGCCGAGCACAGAGGCGATCATGCCGCCAATAGCAACGCTCATCAGACCGCCCGACATGCGCGCCGGGCTCAGCCGTTCATGCCCCCATTTTCCCACCACCGTGTAGAGCGCCATGGATGCGATGTTCGCCGGCACCAGCACCAGCACGAACAGGATCACAATGTCCGGCCGCACGGAAAATCCGTAAGGGAAGAATTGTGGCGTCACCAGCCATGGCGAAGCGATCACGCGTCCGAACGAAACCGGAATGAACAGCGAATAAAACGCCGTCCCCACCAGCAGCGCGATCAGCATCGCAACGCGGCGCAATGTCCTGCCGCCCCATAGCGTGCACCACACCAGTACGCCGACGCCCACCCCGCCGGCCAGAAGATTGACGTTCGGAAAACCCGGGCTCGCTTTTTCGCCGATCCAGGCCGGGACCGTGTTGTTGGCGATCTGCACCATTGAGAACAGCACCATCATGCCGGCGATGAGCGGATGGTGCAGATAGCGCGCGAACAGACCGGCGATGCTCCAGCTGCCAATCGGCACTGTCATCAGAAGCCAGATGATGCAGGCGACAAAGCACGACCCGAACGCCAGACCCAGGCCCGCATCCGGCATTTGGCCGAGCGCCAGCAGCGCCGTGAAGCTGCCGACATAGGGTCCGTGCACAATCGGCAGTTTTAGAATCAACAGCGCCTGACAGGCGGTGACGAAACCGGAAACGACGAACGACATCCCATACAGATGTGCGGTTTGTTCCGCCGTCAGATGGAGCGCCTGCCCCATGATCCCGGGAAACACGAACATGCCGATCATGCCGAAAATATTCTGGAAGCCCAGCGTCAACAGCTGACCGAACGGCAGGGGATCGTGAATGCCGACATCGAAGACGGTATCGCGCGGGCCGTCCGCAGCCGGAGCGGTGTCCGGCCGTGCTGCCGCTTCGGCGGTGGTATCGACGGCCACCTAATCCCCCTCCTTTTTGCGCGGAAGGGGAGGGGACGTCTCTACCGACTTGACCGGCGTTTCGGGCTTCAGCCCTTTGCGTTCGCGCGCCAAGGTTTCGCTGCCGGTTTGCTCCCAATCGCCGGTAGCCGCGCGTGCGGCGAAGACATCCCAGGCCTCGCTCCAATCCCCCAGCGTGTAGCCGTGCCAAGGTGGAGCGACGGTCAGCGGCGGCAGCCCCAGCTCGTTCCACAGCTCGCGTGCGTGTTCCATGTATTCGCGGGCAGGAAGTGCCAAGGGCGGCATGGGTCCTTTTAGCGTCGCGTCGATCAGCATGGTGGAATCGGATTTCCTGACACCATATTGCGAGCCCTGCAGGCTGGTGTGATAGGGCGCGATATGCACGTCCTCGACCGGGTTGGAGCGATAGGCGAGCGACCACAGCACGGCATCCACACTTTGCGGGTCGATGTCCTCACTGACAGCGATGACGATCTTGCCGCAACCGCCCTGGAAATTGGCGGTGCCATGAAGTCCGCGCCACACTTCGGTCTTCGGCGCATCTTGCGCGAATTGGAGAAAGATCACGGGGCGCAGATTGGTCAGGCGCTCATGCATCACCACGCGGCGGATGCCCTTCACCTGCAATTGATTGCGCAAATGCGCCAGGAAGAAGGGCTCATAGGCGACCTTCTTGATAACGCTCGATTCGGACGGCGTCACCTGGCTGATGATCGCGGTGAAGACGGGCTTCCGCTTCATGGTGATCGCCGTCACCTGCATCTTCATGTTGAAGGCTTCGAGCGCGACATAGCCATTGCTTTCGCCGAAGGGCGCTTCCGGTTCCAGCCATTCGGGATCGATCATGCCTTCGATGACAATTTCGGAATCCGCAGGCACGTCCAGATCGACGCTCACGCATTTGGTCATGCGGATGGGCTCGCCCGCGAGCGCACCGGCCACGCCCATTTCATCCACATCGACGGCGAGCTTCTGCGGCCCGGTGAAACACACGACAGGTGCGGCGCCGATCACGATGGCGATCGGCATGGGCTCTTTCCGGGCATTGTATTTCAGCCAATGAAGATAGCCGCCGGCACCCCCGGGCCGTGCCACCATGCGCACCGCCAGCCGGTCGGTCGCCTTCAGGGCCGCGCGATACATGCCCATGTTCTGAACGCCACTTTCGGGATCGCGCGTGATGCAGAGCGTCGCCGTCAGATAGGGCGCGGAATCGAACCCGGGCGTAGACACGGGAACCGGCAAACCCGCCAGCCCGCCGCCGGGGCGCCTCAAGTCCTCACCTTCGATCACTACCTCTTGGCAGGGCGCCTCATTCACGCGCAGCGGTGGAATGGGATTGGCGATTGCCCGGCCCCATGCCGGCCCGATCCCCTCGACGTCCGTGCCCATGCCGATGGCATAGATGCGCGGGGATGCCGCCAACGCGCCCACCACAACGGGCATGTCGTAACGCCGTCCCTTGGAATCCACCACATTCGTAAACAAGAAGGCGCGGCGTTCGTCTTCCGGCATGCCGCCCTGGAATTGCCAGCGCACCAGCGGATGCAACTCGGTGTCCTTGTTGATTGGCCGGTCCACCCGCACCAAAAGCCCTTGGCGCTCCAATTCCGCAAGATGCTGCTGAAAATCGCGGGCAGGCCGTATGGCAGATGGCGCGGCCGCGGTGGCGAATTCCTGCGAGCGGTCGGTCATCGTCCCTCGTTCCATTTCCCTGAATGTTGCGGCCGGTACCGCGTGTTTGGGCTACCATGGAACGCTTCGCCCCGGTTTGCAAAGTGCCGCCGGCGTGTTTATTCAGCGGCAATTCGGGGATTTCCATGACGGCACGCAAGGACGATAGCGCCGGCACGCACCGGTCCAACAGGCCGAAATATTTCGGCGCCGCCGTCAAGCGCACCGAGGACCCTGCGCTGGTGACCGGCCGTGGTCATTATGTCGATGACATACGCTTGCCCGGCACGCTGCACGCCGCCTTCGTCCGCAGCGCGCATGCTCATGCCCGGATCAACGGCATCGATGCGGCGGCGGCGCGTGCGCTTCCCGGTGTGCATCTGGTGCTGACCTATGCCGATCTGCCCGAAGCGGCGCAAAGGCCGTTGACCTTGCTGGTGCCCAACCCGGCCATCACGCAGCTCTTCACGCCGATGGTGCTGGCGCACAACGAGGTCTGCTATGTCGGCGAGCCCATTGCCATGGTGGTCGCGGATACGCGCTATATCGCCGAAGACGCGGCAAACCTGGTCGAGGTCGATTACGATATCCTGCCGGCGGTTTCCGATTGCATGGATGCGCTTGTGCCCGGTGCGCCGGTCGTTCACAAAGGGACGCCGTCCAATATCGCCGCGCGCATTCCCTTCAGCCATGGC
>DATARE010000545.1:0-21254 GCA_036264295.1 Micropepsaceae bacterium
CAACATCCTTGCCAATGCGGGCAACCGCAGCGTCGTGGTGAAGAACCCCACACCGCTCGATCCCAATGCCTGGGGCGACACCTCGAACAAGGCGCACATCCTGGTGCCGTTCTCGTTCACCACCGCCTGGTCGCATAACAAATATTGAGGAGACGGCCGTGAGCAAATTCATCATCGAACCGCATTTTCGCCTGCACGAATGGGTGGCCGAAGAGAAAGGCTATTTCAAAGCCGAAGGGCTCGATTACGAATTCCTGGAGCTCGTGCAATCCACCAACGGACAGCACCATCGCACAGCCAACAAGAGCGGTGCCTATCATCTGATCGAGGAGGGGCGCAAATCGAATGTCTCCTGCGCCTGTCATTGGACGGTGAATGTCGCCGCCTCCGAGGGCCACGCGAAACTCTATGCGGACGTCTATTCGGTTTCGCCGGCGGGTGTTTTTGTGCCCGCGGATTCAGCCGTGAAAACGCCCGCCGATCTGGCAGGCATTCCGATTTCCGTCGGTTTCAAATCCGGCAGCCATTACTCGACCATCCAGGCGCTGGAACAATATCTAAAGCCGGATCAAATCGATCTGTCATTCAAGGATGGTCTGTTGTTCAGCCGCATGGAATTGCTGATCGACGGCAAGGTGCCCGCCGCGGCGTTGTTCAGCGGGCCCTATTATTTCGCCGAGCAATTGGGATTCCGCAAAATCATCGATTCCACCTTCATGATCGCGCATATGATTCACGGCGATCCGGCCCCCGAAGATCTGCGCAAATATTATCGGGCGCTCAAACGGGCGCAGCGCGACATCGATCTGCGGCCGGAACTTTACACCCATTACTACACGCGCGAATTTCCACAGCGCTTCCACGAACAGATGGACACGCGCCGCTGGGGACCCGGCGAGCGCATCGTGTTCGAGAAATATGGCCGCGAGGAATTCGAAGACGCGCGGAGCTGGATTTCCGAGCACGGCATTTTCGCCGACGGCAATCTCGGCAGCCGCAATTACGAGGACTCGGTTCTAACGCTGGCGGAATAAAGCGCTGGATGTCATCCCCGGCGAGCGGAGCGAGAGCCGGGACCCACTGCGCCATTGTCCCGGTGGGTCCCGGATCGGCGCAGTCGCGCCGTCCGGGATGACATCATTGTTTGTGAAATTCTACTTTGTTTCTGCGACCCCCGCCGCCTTCAGCGCATCCTGGCACGGACCGGGGCCTTTTTCCGCCATCGGGCCATAGCATTCGTGCCGCGTGCCCGGCCCTTGGCCGAAGATCATCACGATGGCTTCTTCCTGGCCTTTGCGGGCGCCGTCGTAATGGACTTCCTTGCCGGTATGCACAGCAAAGCTGCCCGCCTTGATCGGAACGGTCAGGTTTTCCGGATCGTCCTTGCCGCCGGTCGAGGCCCACCACGTGCCCGACAGCACCATGATGTAGCGGTCATTGGCGTGATAATGCGGATGGCTGAAATAGCCGGGATGAAACCGGTTCAGCACAACATAAAAACCTGGCTTTCCGGGATCGCCGACCAGCGTGTAGGAATCGGTGCCCTCGAGACCTGCGGCCGGACCCCATTTGATGTTCTCGGGGATCACGACCTTCATCGCTTTCGCGTTCAGGCTCGCAATATCGGGGATGTTGCCCGCGCCGGCCGCATAGCCGATGCCAGCAGATGCCGCGAGTGCCGCAACCGCGATTAAAATCTTCTTCATCTCATCCCTCCTTGATCCGCCCCGGCTACTGTCGCCAGCCCCGGTGCGGATGTCCAGTCACCCGTTCACGATGGCTTGGCAGCGGTCGCGGCGTTCGGGAACACCGCCTTGATGGCCGCCTGAGCGCATTCGTCATCCTGATTGCCGACCGCGCCGCCGGCGCCGATAGCCCCCACCATGTCCTGGCCAACGAAAATGGGAAAGCCGCCCGGCTGTGCGAAATCGCCGATGAATTCCGGCGCGCGATTGACCTGTTTGTTGACGCGATCCCACAACTCCGCCGTCGGCCGTTGCCAGCGTGCCGCCGTCTCCGCCTTCAATTGCGCCGTGTCGAGCGCGGTTTTCGTGGCACCTTCCGTCCCCTGGAACGCCAACAAGGTGGCGTCGGCATCGACCACGGTAATCCCAAGCGCCGTGAACTTCTTCTGATCGGCATAGGCGACACAGGCATCCACCAGCTTGCGCGCCGCGGCGGGGGTTATGACCTTCCGGCTGACGAGCAGGGGCTGGGGGCTGGTGGGGGGCGCTGCCTTGCCGTCGCCGAATACGGAGCGAATGGCCGACTGCACGCACGCCTCATCCTTGCCACCCGAAAGACCGGCGGAACCCGCGCCCATGGCGCCCACGACTTCGCCCTGCACCACCACCGGGAAACCACCGGCAATCGGGAAATAGCCCATCCATTCCGGCGCGCGGTTGATCTGCTTGTTCACGCGCTCCGACAATTCGCCCGTAGAGCGGCGGAAGACCGCGGCGGTTTTCGCCTTCAATTGCGCGGTCAATCCGGTGTGCGCCATCGGCCCGTCCGTCGTCTGATAGGCGACGAGATTGCCGGCGGAATCGGTGACCGCGAGTGCAATCGGAAAATGCTCGCGCGTCGCCTGCGCAAAGCACGCCTCCATCATCTTGCGCGCGGCGAAGGGGGTGAGGTCCTTCTTCTCCGACAGCAGCGATTGGGCCTGCACCTCGGTGCCCACGAGCATCGCAATGCACGCGGCAGACACGAACCGGAACCAAGGTTTCGACATGGCGCTTGCTCCTTGCTGGCAGGCATGACGCGCCGCCATGATGCCGATGATGGATGGACGCTATTTCAACTCGTAGCGCATCAGGGTCCGGGGGCCGACTTCGGCGCCGTAGATGATGCCGTCCTTGTCGACCGCGATGCCCTCGGCCGCGCTGGTCGTGTCGGATTTGTCGATGGGATCGGGAATGAAATATTTCACCGAACCGTCCTTGGCGCTGCCGATGCGAATGCCGCGCTTCCAGCCATCGTGATTCTTCGAAACCGATTCCGATTCGGAGTCGGTGACATAGATCGTGTCCTTGGCATCGATATAGATCCCGCTCGGCCGGCTGAACTGCGGCCAAGAGACGAGGAATTTTCCGTCCTGATCGAAGATGTCGACCCGGTTGTTGTTGCGATTGCCCACGAACAGCCGCCCCTGCGAATCCATGGCAAGCGCGTGGGGGATATCGAACTGCCCGGGTCCCGTGCCTTTGACACCCCATTCCTTGATGTAGGTGCCGTTCTTGTCGAATTTCACGATGCGGTTGTTGGACATGCCGCCATGGCCGTCGGCGACGAAAATGTCTCCATTGGGCGCGACCAGAACATCGGATGGCATATTGAACATGTCGCGACCGGCGCCCGCAACGCCCGGCTTCCCGAGCCGCAACAGAACCTTGCCGTCCGGGCTGAACTTGATGACCTGGTGGCCCATTCCTTCTTTGCCCTGGCCATCCGTCACCCAGACATTGCCGTCCTTGTCCACATTGATCCCGTGGGGAAACACGAACATGCCGCCGCCGAAACTCTTCACCAGCTTCCCGCTGGCGTCGAATTTCAGGATCGGATCGGCCTTGGAATTGGCGCAGGAATTCGCCCCGCAGCGTTCGGCCACCCACACGCTCTTGCCATCGGGATCGATGTCGACGCCCGCTGCCGCACCCCACACGCGCCCTTGCGGCATCTTCGCCCAATTCGCGACGCGCCAATAAGGATCGGGCAGGTTGTTGTTCGGCGCATTGTCCTCCGCCAGCGCCACGCCGGCGACAAAAGCAACAGCCGCGACGGCGAACGCATATCTCATTGTGGATTTCATTGCGCCCTCCCGAAAAGATTCAAAACACGAAGTACACGAAGAAAACACCCAAGGACACGAAGTTTGGCGCGCCTTCGCGCGCCGGTCTTTCTTCGTGTCCTTCGTGCTCCCTTCGTGTGCTTTGTGGTTCACGCCCTTACTTTTTTACATACCGCATCATCCGCTTGGGCCCGACTTCGGCGCCATAAATGACGCCGTCCTTGTCGATGGCGCAGCCTTCGGCCGCACTTGTGCCGGTGACGTCCTTTGCGGGGTCGGGGATGAGATATTGCACCTTGCCATCGGCGACCGTGCCGACGCGGATGCCGCGCGTCCAATCCTGGTGCGATTCCGAAGCCGAGCCGGATTCCGAATCGCAGACGACCATCTGGCCGGCCTGGTTGAACCCAATCCCTGCCGGGCGCGAGAATTGTTCCCAGGAATCCAGCAGCTTCCCATCCTGATCGAAAATATCGATGCGGTTGTTGTCGCGATTGGCGACGAAGACCCGCCCGCGCGAATCGATTTCAATCGCGTGGGTGGTGGAAAAGGCGCCCGGACCGCTGCCCGGATGACCCCATTCCTTGATGTATTTTCCGGTCTTGTCGAATTTGACGATCCGCTCATTGGTGCCGTTCGCATGCCCGTCGGCCACGAAGATATCGCCATTGGCGGCCACCGCGACATCGGAGGGCGCGTTGAAATGGGTGGCATCCTTGCCCGAGACGCCGGGCGTTCCGAGCGTCATCAGAAGCTTGCCGGTCTTGTCGAATTTCCTGACGGTCTGACCCAGCCCCATGGCCAGCGCGCCCCTTCCGCGTTCGCCTGGCAGCACGGAATCGGTGACCCAGACATTTTCCTGCGGATCGACGAAAATGCCATGCGGGAAGGCGAATTCGCCCGCGCCCCATTGGGCGACGAGATTGCCGTTCGCGTCGAATTTCATGATGGGATTGAGCTTGGAGCCGACGCAGCCATTGCCGCCGCAGCGGTCAACCGCCCACACGCTCTTGCCGTCGGGGGCGATGGCCACGCCGGCCGTGGAGCCCCATTTGCGTCCTTCGGGCAATTTGAACCAATTGTCGATGGATTGGTACGGGTTGGGGAGGTCGTTGACCGGCGCCATTGGCATTGCCGCCAGTGCCACACCTGACATGGCAAGCACGGCCCCGAATGCACCACCCACCGACCATTTCATCCGACGTGACGCCATAATGCCCCTCCCATTGCCGTTTCGATTGCCGGTGTTTTACACCGCCGGGGTCACGCCCGCCAGCTTACGAAAATTTACGCCGGAAAGCCGTTTTGCCGGCCTTGAACGGCCCGGTTCCAGGCCTAAATCCACCGCCGTTTGGACCGGGCGGGACCCACGCTTCACCGTCCTTTGATGGGCTTAATCCTGGGCACGCCGTTAGAATCGGTCCGGTGTTTTGATTTTGCGCGCGGGAGAGCGCGAACGAGAACGGGAGGTGTCATGTTCAAGACCTTGGTTTCTATTGCGGGCCCGCTCGCAGCGCTCGCGCTGATCGGATATGCCCAGGCGGCCCAAGCGCCCAATATGGCCGGCACGTTCCGCTGCGGGCCGGATGCGAAAGCCTGCGAATGGTCGGGTGCGACTTTCACCGTGACCCAGAACGGCAACAATCTGGATATCAAGAACGACAAGGGCGCAATCGGTACCGCGCAGCTGACAAGCAATATCTCCGTCAGCGCCGGTCCGCCCTGGAACATGCTCGGTACGATCTCTGCGGATGCGCGCAGCATCGATTGGTCGAACGGCACCCGCTGGACCAAACAATAGGCTTTACGCCTTTCCATGGCCGGCCGGCCCGGGCTTGATCCGGGACCGGCCATCCCGGCCGACGCCGCGGTGGTGAATCCGCTCGCCCCGTGAGAGCCGGAGGATTAGATTCTTCCCGGGAAGGCATCTCACCCGGGAGGAAACCATGAGAACCATTGTTGCCGCCGCTCTTGCATTGGCATTCGCAAATATCGCCCAGGCTGCGGAGCATCTGCCGCGCGGCTCCGCGACCGACATCACCAATGCCGAAATCGAGACAATCGTCAAAAAGAATGCCGGCGCGCCGGTCAGCGACCAGCAGATCCGGGTGCTGAACATCAATGGCGAATACAATGTCGGCGTGGGCGTCGTGCATCGCGCCAAGACAGAGAAGCAAAGCGTCGGCGGCTCCGAACACAGCCAGATCACCGAGATCTACCATGTGATTTCCGGCACGGGCACCATGCTGACCGGCGGCACAATCGAAAACGCCAAAGAGCGCGATGCCAATGTCGAGGCGGTGAAGACGCTGACAGGCCCCAGCACAGAAGGCTCGCGCATCCTGAACGGCACCACCCGCAAGGTCGGACCGGGCGATGTCATTATCATCCCGCCGAACACGCCGCACACCTTCACCGAGATCACTTCGCCGGAGATCGTTTATCTCGTTGTGCGTGTCGATCCGCACAAGGTTCTGCCGGCGGGCTATGTGAACAAATAGCGCGGATCGCTTGACCGGCACGGCGGGACTGATCTCGATCAACATCCGTAAAGGCCCGTATAGGTATATTTCCTCACATCCAGAGGGGATTAGGGCCATGAGCCAAATTTTGATCCAGACCGCCGATCTTAAGGCAGAAGCTGCCCAAGCGCGCGAGCTTGCGTCCCTCATAATCGACGACGCAGCGATGGCGGATTTGCTGGCCTATGCCGCCGAGCTGGAATCCGGTTTCGTCCTTCATTGAGAGGGGCTTGTTCGCAGATTTATCGCTCGAATGTCGAATGCGGCCCGAACGTTTTGTTGCGATTGCGAACGAGATGTTAGTTCTCTAACGATCTCTGTACGGATCAGAGCAAATGCAGATCATACGGAATCTGCTTAAGTAACTTTCCGACGATGTCCACAGGCGACCGCTTTGCTAGCACCTTGCCATCACAAGGGATGCGCGCACATGACGAGCCAAATTCTCCAAACCGCTTCGGCATTCGAAAGCACGGAAAATCATTCAGCGATTCCCGGGACGGGAGGCGAACGCGCGCCGGACCATACGCTGCTCCAACGCTTCATTGCGCAATTCCAAGCGCTTCCGGCCGATACGGCGGAACGCGTTCGCACAGCCCAGAAAATCCGTCATCAGGTCTACTGCATCGAACATCCTTTTGAGAAGTCGAACAATCCCGATGGTCTGGAAAGCGACGAATTCGATTGTCATGCCGCGCAGAGCCTGCTCATCCACCGCGCATCCAATGCCGCGTTGGGAACGGTTCGCATGATCCTTCCGCTGGACGGGGATCCCGAAAACAGCTTTGCGGTTCAGCGTATCATGGACGCGGAATCGTTGAAGGTCTTCAACCGGCTTCCGCTTCCGACGATGGCGGAAGTTTCCCGCTTCAGCATTTCCAAGAAAAGCCGCACTCAGGCGGGGACAGGGGATGAAAGCCAGCCAAGCGTTTCCGGCCCGCTGATGCGATTGGGCTTGATCCAATCGCTGGTCCGCATGAGCCGTCAGCATGGCATCACCCATTGGTGCGCGGCGATGGAACCGACTCTCCTGCGCATGCTTTCGGCGATGGCAATCCGTTTCACGCCAGTCGGACCGCTGGTCGAACATCACGGCCTGCGCCAGCCTTGCTATTGCGTCGTTGCCGATGTGCTGGACGCGGTGAAACGCGAGCGTCCGGCGTTCTGGGCCGTGCTCACGGATGCCGGTACGCTTCTGAGCGCGAATTTCGGAATTACCTTGCACTGAATACATGGCTGGCGTATCGGCGGATTGCCGCGATTGGTGCGGTTCTGCGTTTTATCGATTCAAATCCTCACCATGCGCTGGTTGCTCTTTACGGTCCTTGGGCCTCTGTCTTGGGCCATCTCCACTCATATCGATAAATATTTGGTCGATCGCTTCTTTCACGATAGCGACACGGCGGTTCTGATGGTTTTCACCGGGGTGGTTGCCGTTTTTGGGCTTCCGGTCATCTGGTTCTTCGAACCCAGCGTTCTTTCGCTGCCGGCTGTCGAAATATCTGTCATGACCGCGTCGGGCGTTCTGTATATGGGCGCAATGCTGTTTTACCTACGCGCCATCCAATCCGAAGAGGCGTCGGCGGTCGCGCCGTTCTTCCAGCTCTCGACGATCTTTACGCTTCTTCTCGCCTATTTTTTTCTGGGCGAAAAACTGGCGGCTCCGCAATTGTCGGGTATCGGGCTCATCGTCGCCGGCGCGCTCGCTGTTTCGGCCGACGGTGCGGGCTTCGTGCGCCACTTCAAGATGCGGCTGCTGTTTCTGATGGCTGGCGCCACTTTTATCATGGCGGTCTCTGCCGTTCTCTTCAAATATTTCGCCGTCGAGGAAGATTTTTGGGGCACGATCTTCTGGACATTCGTGGGCGAAGGCCTGTTCGGCGCCGGGATTCTTCTCATTCCTTCCTACCGGCAGCAATTCATGGCGCTCTTCAAACGCAGCCCCGGAGCAATGTTGGGCATCAACGCCACGAATGAGCTCATCAATTTGGGTGGCGGCCTCGGCGTCCGCTACGCCTCGCTGCTCGCGCCAGTGGCGCTCGTGTCCGCGGTCTCTTCCACCACGACTCTCTTCGTATTCGCCTTTGGTGTGGTGCTGACGCTGTTCTTTCCGGCATTCGGACGCGAGGATTTGTCGGGGCGCAATCTCCTGCGCAAAGGTCTCGCCGCCCTTCTGGTTACCGCCGGCGTCATGCTTGCCGATGGACGGTAAATGTCCGGTGCAATGGATGGAGCAAATGGATACACAGCTCTACGTGGATTTCCTTCGCCAAAAAAGACTATGGAGTTCTCCGGAAGTGCTTTCTGGCCCGCCGGCATTATGGATGCGGTGCAGCTTACTTTGGGCCAGTACGGTGACCGCCAAACACAATCGTCGGAAATTCTATCTTGGCATCGCGGACAAGCTCGATGCGTTACGGCGTGCACTGCCGAGAGAGAGGGAAATCGACAACAAGTTTGCCGCATTCCTGGCCAATGCAGCGCGTGAGATCCGGGAGGATACCGATACGGTGGCGCGGAGATTATCGGGGGAACCCGACATGCTAGGCCTTCCGGTGCCATCAGATTTGAAGCTGATGCGCCGCGCCTCGTAAATGGTACGGTTACTCCGTTAGAGTCGGGGGACCGGATAGAGTGACCAAACTTGACAGCCAATCTGCTCTCAGCTTTGCCGATCTGCGGCATGGCGCCTTCGTTCCTATTGCCGAAGCCATGCCTGCAATGGTGTGGCTTGGCGACACGCAGGGCCAATGCGTTTATCTGAACAAGGCGCTTCGCGATTTTTGGGGCATCGAGACAAGCGATCTGCCAAGGTTTTCTTGGGCCTCGACCCTGGTTCCTGAAGACCGCGACGTATTGTTCGGCGTGGTGACCAAGGCGATGGAAGATCGGGTGGCTTTCACGGTCCGTGCCCGGTACAGGCGAGCCGATGGGGCCATACGCATTCTGGAGACCAAGGCGGAACCCCGGTTTGCAAAAAACGGCGAGTTTCTGGGCATGGTCGGAATTAATGCCGACGTGACCGATGCTGGTGGCGCCGATTGAAGCACCTGAATGTCACGCAAACCTAATCGCCGCGATTTTTAACGTCGGCCCCGCACGCCCTTGGTCGTGAATGTTTGGGCGCCATGCTTCTTGGCGTGGCGTTTGTTTTCACCGTTGCCGCCAGCCGTGCCAGCGGGCTGCGATGCCGGCACGAGATGGTGCTTGCCATTGCCGATCAGTTCGGCGCGGCCCATGGATTTCAGTGCCTCACGCAGCAAGGGCCAGTTCTCCGGATCGTGGTAGCGCAGGAAAGCCTTGTGCAGGCGGCGCTGCCTGAGGTTCTTGACCGTTTCCACGCTTTCCGAGCTGCCGCGGCGTACACCCTTCAGCGGGTTCTTGCCGGAATGGTACATGGCGGTTGCAAGCGCCATGGGCGAGGGAAGAAATGTCTGCACCTGATCGGCGCGATATTTGTTTTTCTTGAGCCATAGCGCCAGGTGCAGCATGTCCGTGTCCGTGGTTCCAGGATGTGCGGCAATGAAATAGGGGATCAGGTAATATTGTTTGCCTGCCTGCTTCGCGGCTTCATCGAACATCGCTTTGAAGCGGTCATAGGCGCCGATGCCCGGTTTCATCATCTTGGCCAGCGGGCCGCTCTCGGTGTGTTCGGGCGCGATCTTCAGATAACCGCCTACGTGATGTCCGACGAGCTCTTTCACATAATCCGGGCTGGTCACGGCAAGATCGTAGCGCACGCCCGAGGCGACATGGACCTTCTTGATGCCAGGCAACGTGCGCGCCTTGCGGTAGAGGCCGATCAGCGCCTCGTGGGAGGTGTTTAGGTTCGGGCAAATCCCGGGATGAACACAGGAGAGCCGGCGGCAGCTCCGCTCGATCTCCGGGTCTTTGCAGGCCATGCGATACATGTTCGCTGTCGGTCCGCCGATGTCGGATATGACGCCGGTGAAGCCCGGCGTCTTGTCGCGGATCGTTTCGATCTCTTTGAGAACCGAACCTTCCGAACGGTTCTGGATGATCCGCCCCTCATGTTCGGTGATGGAGCAGAACGTGCAGCCGCCGAAGCAGCCGCGCATGATGGTGACGGAGAATTTGATCATTTCCCAAGCGGGGATCTTTTCCTTCCCGTACGAAGGATGCGTGCCGCGCGCGTAGGGAAGCTCATAGATGCCGTCCATCTCCTCGGTTGTCAGGGGGATGGGCGGCTGCGCGATCCAGAGTTCGCGATCACCATGGCGCTGCACAAGGGTGCGCGCATTGCCGGGATTGCTCTCGCGATGCAGAACGCGGGAGGCGCGGGCATAGGCTTCGGGATCGGCCTGGACCTGTTCGAACGACGGCAAGCGCACAAATGCCTGGCTGTTGCGCAGCATGAGCGCGCCTTCATCCGGATTGTCGATGTCATTGGCCGCAAGCTCGGTCCAACCGTCCGGCACCGCTTTTTTCATCACAGCCGCGCCGCGGACATCATCGATGCCCGCGGCATTCGCGCCGTTGGCGATCCGGTGGGCGACTTCGACCACCGCGCGCTCGGCATTGCCGTAGAGCAGGATATCCGCCTTCGCATCGACCAGAACCGAGCGGCGCACCTTGTCCGACCAATAGTCGTAATGGGCGATGCGCCTCAGCGAGCTCTCGATGCCGCCGAGCACAACCGGCACGTCCGCATAGGCCTCGCGGCAGCGTTGGGCGTAAACCAGGACGGAGCGATCGGGGCGCTTTCCGCCATGCCCACCCGGCGTGTAACTGTCATTGTGCCGCAGACGCCGGTCGGCGGTATAGCGGTTCACCATTGAATCCATGTTGCCGGCCGTTATGCCGAAAAACAGGTTCGGCCTGCCCAGACCCTTGAACGGTTCGGCGCTCTGCCAATCGGGCTGCGCGATGATGCCGACCCGGAATCCCTGGGCCTCCAACAGACGTCCGATTATCGCCATGCCGAAGCTTGGATGGTCGACATAGGCATCGCCAGTCACGATCACAACGTCACAACTGTCCCAGCCAAGCGCGTCCATTTCGGCCCGCGACATCGGCAGGAATGGTGCCGGCCCCACGCGGCCGGGGCGGTGTTTTGGGTGCGAGAACAGCGAGCTTTGCGGATGAACCGCATGAATGGCTGCCGGCGCGGGCGCGGCCCTTTGGCGATCGAGAGCGTGGCCGGACGGCATGGGATAAGCCTGTCAAAAAAGGGCGTTGCGGCGCAGCAACGGAATGCGCCGCCTTCTATCAGGACAGCAACCTGGTCTCAATCGCCGCAGCCGGGGGGCACGCGCCTAATGAACGGCTTCTCCGGTACGAAAAGCGGAGGGTTCCGTTAGATCGCCGGCGTCCATCATCAATGACGCCCCGAGCGATTTCAGAATGAGTTGTTTCAACCCATATGTGGAATCGGCAGTGGTCAGCAAAGCGTGGCTGAGATTCTTCACCTTGAAGACCCCGCGACGCTCCAGCTCTTTTGCCATCTCGGCATAGGCGGTGCTCAGCGCGATGATTGCCGCTTCGAATTCATCGGCGGTCACAAACTTGTTGCTGTCGGTCATGGCTGCCGCTGCGTGCGAGGCATGAGAATATTTGAAACGAAAATCGCGACTCGCACGGCCCCCCGGGCTGCGGCGGTCATGACTCATCCGCCGACCCCGAACAGACTGTTCGAAAATTGCCGTTTGGCCTTTTGCTGGCTAGCCATGGCGCGCGCGGCGGCATCTTTTTCCGCCTGCTCGCGAGCGGCTGCATCCCTGGCAGCTTGCGCTTTGCGGGCCGCTTCCTGGGTAAGAAGAAAAGCCTGCACCGCAGCATTTTCCCGCTCTTTGGCCGCTCGCGCTGCGGCGGCTTGTTCCTCGGTGGGCTGCGGCGCGGCGGTCTGTTCGCCGGCCTGATTGCTAGGCGCCGTTTTCTGCGTTTCGCTTGCTACGTTCGGGGTCTTCTCGCCGACGGTCGCAATCTCATGGGCGCTGTCGGCTTCCGCCTTGAGCTTGTCGTCCACGGGCTTGGTTGCGCTGGCCTGCTCGACCACGGGATTTTCGCGCGGCGTCTGAACCGCGGCTTTCACAGTGGGACGGCTCGTTGCCGCGGTGGCTTTTGGGCTTGCGACTTTTACAGCCTTGGCAATGGCGGCGGTGTTCGTGGCCGGTTTGGACGCTGACGCCACAGTCGATTTCGGCCGGGCCGGTATTGCGGCAGCCACAGGCGTTTTTGTGATGTTGGGAGCGGACACCGGCGCCCCACCCATAAACGTCATCGAGAGGACCACGCCAATGGCGGCCGTCGCCGCTAAGCCGCCCGCTATGCGGGGAATCCATATGCCTGCCTGCCGCTCCTCCCGCTGAGGCAGTTCCTCAACCCGGGCGGGTGAAACGTTCTTTTTCATCGCGGGCTGCTGCGCAGCCGCAACCGAGGGCGATTTTGTCTCTGCGGCCTTGCGCAACAGGGTTCCACTCACGCGCTCGTCGCGGCGGATTGCGGTATTCCCTGCAATTTCGGAAACATTCACGACCCGCTCGCCCATTTCCGCGAGGCCATCGTTGGGCTTCGTGGCGATCCCAAAATCCGACGGCGCTTTCGCAACGAGCTGCGGTCCCGTTACATCGCCGTCTGTCTCGATTCCTGGCGAGCCAGCGGCGTTCGACACATGTTGGGCGCCGATTTGGGGTGCATTCTCGGACGCCGCAGCCCAATAGGCCAGATGCGCGATGGATCGCAGCAAACGGGGCAAACCGCGCGAACCATCGATGACGAGATCTAAAGCCTCGGGAGAAAACAAATTCGTGCGGCCAATACTGACCGCTCTTTCATGAAGGTAATTCCGCGCATCCGACAAAGATAAAGGCGTTAGCTCGATGGTGGCGCGGTTGGCCGCCGCAAAGCCGATTTGGCCGACACATGTCGGCAGGCACATGAACACCATCGTCGTGGCGGTGTTCTTGCCCTCCGGCGAAAGAAGCGTTTGCAGACTGGAATTGGACATCGAGTCGGTTTGATCGATCAGCACGACATCCGACTTCGTACCCACCAACGCATGCACCTGGTCGGCGGTGTCGGCACGGCGGGCGGTCAAACCCATGTCCGCGCAGGCCCGAACGGTCATATCCACCAGCAGCGTTTTTCCTGTCCCGGCGCTGCCGACAACCACAATAACCGGGGTCTGCAGCCCGATGTGCCGGATGACTTCGCCCAAAGCTTTCTGCAGCGGCCGCCCCATCCGCATGCCACTCGCACTGGCCACAAAAGGGTTTGTGGAAATTTGCAGAGGAAGTGCCGCTGCTGCGGGCGCTCCACGCGGGACAAACGGAATCGTGTCGTTCTTAAGCTGCCTAGCTGCATCCATGGCGGCAATTCCCGAAACTGCTCCACCGGAACACTAGGCGCATTTTTCCCGCATTGAACGAACAGTCTGAATCTGCGGTTACCAGTTTCACAACAGGGAAGGGAGGTTTTTAAGAGGAATGTGCGGTTTGAATGAACATCCGCTCCTCCAATCACATTAAAATTCGTTTTAATGAACGATTGCTTTACCTGCGCGGAGAAAGAATGCGCCCTAAACCTTTGGCGCGTCCGTCTGAGGTGCAGTTGGAGTCGTGCGCAGTGGTACAGCGTGCAATCGAATCGAAAAAGACGGCAAAGTTGAGATCAAATCTCGTGGCTCGAACATCCGAGACAGACAAAGATAATGGCCGCCAAGACCTTCGCGGCTCCGAGTCGAATCTTGCTTCGGAAGAAAACGAAATGGCCATCGCTGACGCTCGGGACGCCGATCCGGATGAAGCCAGATTTGCAAGCTTGGGCGCCAATTTGGTCGTGCGCGGTCAAGGTGTATGGCATTCGAAGCCGGCAGCGTGGGCGCCCGCCCATTCGGATTCCGACACCGTCGTGCGCAGCATTGGTAGATCATCCGCCGACAGCTTTCTTGTCAGCAAAGGAGCCGCACAGCCTTCGACGATTCTACCGGGTCAGTCTTCGGCGCCGTTCGCTGGCCACTCCGCGCGCCAGTTTTCGCAAGCGGAAGACGACGAGCGGTCTCTCATCGAGCAGATCGGTGAGCAATGGGATGCGGAGTTGGCCGCAGCATTATCAAAGGCTGAGGCTTCCTTTAAAGCCGAAGAAGCCGAACGGTTTGCCGCCGCGGACGCGCAATGGCAGCAGAAATCGCGAGACGCATTGGCCAAGGCGGAAGCGGCGGATGTACGCAACAATCGCCTTGAGCTTGAACTCCATCGGCTGAGCGAGGAATTGACGGCGGCGCAGGCCACGCTCACAAACCGCGAAATGTCTTTGGCGCGGGCAGAAATCGCCGTCGCGCAGGCGAATGATCGCTGGCAGCAAGAAGCTCACGCGGCTGTTTCAAGAGCCGAGGCGCAATGGCAGGAGAAATTCGCCACTGCGTTGGTCAAGGTGGAAGTGGCCGAAACACGCAACAGCCGCCTTGAACTCGAACTCCATCGCCTGAGCGGAGAACTGACGGCAGCGCAATCCGCTCTCGCAGAGCGTGAGACGGCCTTGGCGCAGGCAGAGATCGCTGTCGCCCAAGCCCATGATCGCGCACGGCAAGACGTTCAAGAAGCCGTCTCGAAAGCCGAAGCGTCCTGGAAAGCCGACGAAATCTCGCGGTTTGCCGCCGCCGAGGCACAGTGGCAGGAGAAACACCGAGACCTATCGGTCAAAGCGGAAGCGGCGGACGCGCGCAACACCCGCCTTGAACTCGAACTCACTCGTCTGAAGGCGGAATTGACCACCGTGCAGGCCGCCCTTGTGGACCGTGAGACGGCAGCGGCCAGGGAGTGGGTCGCGATCGAGCGGGCGCGTGAAACCCGGCAGCAGGAAATCCAGGACGCGTTGGCAAGAGCCGAGATGTCGTGGAAGGCTGCGGAAGCCGCACGTTTTGCTGCCGCCGAAGCGCAATGGCGCGGGGCATCCACGCAGGCCGCAATGGAAGCACAGGCCGAGATACAGGCGTCCCACGATCAAAGCATCGAGCTCGAACTCAATCGCCTTCGCGAAGAGGCCACCTCCATGAGGGCGGCGCTTGCGGATCGTGAGATGGCCCTGGCGCGGGAATGCGTGGCCATCGAACGCACGCGCGAATCCAGCCAGCGAGACATCCAAGAGGCACTCTTACAGGCGAAGGCAGCCTGGAAAGCCGAAGAGGCGGCACGGCTGGCCGCGGCTGAAGAGCAGTGGCAAAGGAAATCCGCGCAAGCGCTGGCCGAGATCAAGGCGCGCTATGACCGGACGGACAGCAACGAGAATATCCGGGCTTCGGCTCCCGCTGCCCCAAGTCGATTCCGGCCATCGGAGATCGTTCTGAAGCCAGATCGGATAGGGGCCGTCAGGGCAGCGCTTAAAGAGCGGGACGAACATCCGGTCAAAAGCCACGCGCTGCGCAACCTCGTGGTGGCAATATTGCTGGGAGCGTCGGGAATGATCGCCTACCCGCGCGTTGCATCGATGCTTTCCGAAAATGCCGCAAGCTCCGGCACCAGTTCCGCGCTGGCTGCCGCAGCCGCTCCCAAAGATGGTCACCGGTAGAATTATTGCATCGCGCAACGGGCGCAACGACGTTGCGGCGTAAAATACCGAACCTACGGCGTTGAGGACAATTCGGCCGTCTCCGATGATATCGGCGTATCCGCAGCCACGGCGAAATCCGCATTGCGCTCTTCGGTTGTGAGCGCCGCACCATTGGTCACAAGCGCCGCCCGCTCCCGAACATACGTCCAGAGATCGGAAATTTCCTTCGCAGCCACCGATTTCGGTACGGCCTCTCCAACCGTGCGCCCATCCACCATGCTGGCGGCGAAATCGACACGATGATGGATGAACACAGGCGCCACGGTGCCGTGCTGCGACAGGGCCACTGCGGCCTCGCCATTGATGCGCGCGCGCGGCGTACCCCCGTTGATGACGAAGATCACCGGTTTGCCGAAGCGCTCTGCCATGTCGATGGTGGCCCCAACGGCGCGAAGATCATGGGGGGATGGACGCGCCGGCACGATCACAAGGTCCGCATGCGCGATCACGTGCAAGATGGATTCGGAAATCGACGGCGGCGTATCGATGATAGCGAGCTGCGTGCCGCTGCGGCCCAGCTCATTCAGCGCAGCTTGCAGCTCGAAGGCACCCACTTTGGCGAATTGCGGGGTGCGCGCGGCGCGCGCGTTCCACCATTGGGATAGCGAGCCTTGCGGATCGGTGTCGATCAACGTGACCGGCCCGGCGCCCGCCCGTTCTGCTTCCACCGCCAAATGTCCGGAGAGAGTGGTCTTCCCCGAGCCGCCCTTCTGGGATGCGATTGCTATGACGAGCATAAGAGACCCGAGTGGAAATTTCTCTGCAATGCTCAGGTTAGCAATGCATCCGTTGAAGGAGAGTAAAGGATCGCCCGCGAAAGCGGGGGGCTCTCAGCAGTTTGCGAGACGCAGCAGGGGCTGGACACTGGAAAATTGGCTCCGCGGGTAGGAGTCATACTGGCATCCCGGGCGTTCCCGCTCGTTCCCGCGTATTCCCGGAAAGTCCCTGATTTTGCTATATTAAAATCACTTTCTCTCTGATATGCCTTGTCCCGCTAGGACCTGGTTGGTTTGGCCGAAACAGCCAACAGTACAGCCAACACGGAACGGGTCAGCAGGGGGCAATACGGTGATCACGCAATCCCAAATTGATGCCGCGCTACGCAAAGGCCGGGCGTCGAAGAAACGGATCGAATTGCGGGACATGGGCGCTCGCGGGGCCGGGCGGCTTACGCTCGTTGTTCGCCCTCTCGCCTCGCGGATCGTGGCGGAATGGTACGCACTCCAACACCGCGGTGGGAGGCGGTCCATAACGAAGATCGGTGCTTATCCGCAAATTGGGCTGGCCGATGCTCGCCGGCAATTCCGTGAGGATTATGAGCCCCTAATTGCGAATGGGCAGTCGCTTTCGGGTCGGCTCGCGAGGAAGGCGACGAAATCTGCGACTGTCCAGGAGATGTTTCTGGGGTATGTGCAACATCTCGAAACGACCGCTAGGCCTCGCTCTGCGCGACAGGCTCGCATCATTTTGCTGGGAAGCAGGAAGGGTGCGGGTGCCGCAGGGGCGATTGGCGAGCATGTACTCGCCGCTGATGTAAAGCCGAGTGATATCATTCCTTACCTTGCAGCCATCCACAAACGTGGATCGATCGTAATGGCCCGCAAGGCACGGACGTACATCTGCGCTGCGTTTGCGTTCGCGATGAAATCGGCCAACTCCTATACGGGCAAGAACGGATCCGGAAACTGGGGAGTTGCCATAAACCCTGGTGCGGCAATTCCGGCGGACCGAGATGCCCATCGCGCCGGCGATCGCCATCTTTCCGTGGCAGAATTCCGTGCGCTGTGGCACTGGCTCGAAAGCCGGGACGAAATCAGCCTTACGGCGCCCGTCTTGAGGTTAATGATGGCGACCGGCCAGCGCATGGAGGAAATTCTGTTCCTCACTGATGCACAGTACGACCGTACCGAGAGGTTGCTTGATTGGAGTAGGACCAAAAACGGGCAACCGCATTCCATTCCTCTGTCGCCTCAGGCGGTGACAATCCTTGATGGTTTGGCGGTGAATCGGCAGGGTTTATTTTTTCCGGGTCGTGCCCGCGACAACGCTCCGCTGAGCATGAACGCAGTGGAAAAGGAACTTGATCGGTTCATAGAGAAAAATGGTTCGCAGCACTTCTGCCCGCGCGATCTTCGCCGGACCTGGAAAACACTCGCTGGCGCCGCTGGGCTCTCCAAGGAGATTCGAGACAGGTTACAAAACCACGCCCGCAGCGACGTTTCGAGCCGGCACTACGACCGTTGGACGATGCTGCCAGAAAAGCGCGCAGCCGTGGCTCAATGGAGCGAATATCTTGATTGGGTGCTTAATGGGGACCTGGGCGAAATCGAACAGGGCAGGGGTGGTCAGCCAGTTTCGCTTGCCGAAATTCGCGCCCGTCGCGAACAGGCGAAGGCTGCGGCATAGTACAACCATAGAAGGCGTAGCGGACACGTTCTCGGATGGGTATCCGACATCATTGGGTACCGATTGGCCTCGCCCTTCGAAGTAATCACGCGCGGCATAACGAGTGCGTCCCGCCGGCCGCACTGCTTGGAGCGGCATTTTCTCGCCCGTCATCAAGCGATGGGCTGCAGAGGATCTCCCGGCGTCCGCAGCAAGCGGGCCTTGGTCCAGAAAAATGCCCGCTGCAGTTTCCCGCAGCGGGCAAGCAACCAAGGCGTCACTTTGGTGGCCGAGGGGACACCACACCGACGCCCGTATTATTTTAAACAGACGATTTTCTTCAGTCAGTTCACATCGAGGTACCTTTGCGGACAGTGGTGGAGGGCAAGAGCCTGACGAGAAATTTGCTGCCGGGCTAAAGCGGAAACCCCGGGGAAGTAACGTACCGCTGTGAATGTGGGGCTTGCGCCAGCCGTGGCAACGCCGCTCAACCAGCCCGCCAATTTTCCACCGCGTGCTTACCGCAGTAAAAACCGTCTTTTTCGTTAACGCTCAGGTGCCAGAGTGCTGGCTTGCCGCATACGCAGCACTGATAGACGCGCCGCTTCGGGGGATATGGTCGCGTGACGCCTGTCAGTTCGGCGGTCTGGGCTAGGCGTCCTTTTCGTCCGGGGTCATTTACCATGCCGAAGAAAAGACTAAGTGGGCCGTGGATTCAATTGCACGCAGGCGAGGGAATTCTGAACTATTATTTAACCGGATGCCTCCACGATCTTCTGTGGGACAAAAAGCAAAGCGCCGGTTCGAAGGCGCTCGCTTCTGGCTCCCATATTGAGGTTTAATGTTCTCGACTTCCGTTGGAATAGACGCTTTTCTAACTGCGCCAAGAATGATGGCTCGTCGTTCATGACAGGGCCACCATTGCCGCCGCCCCACCCGCAACTGTGGCGAAGTCGACCGACATTTAGTCAATGGACCCGGTCGGCAGTGAATGATTGCCATCTATCTGGGAGTCCCCCCAGTTCGGATCCTGCAGCGCCGCCCGCAGTGTGCGCACGATGCACACGAAGATTCCGACGAAGGAGGTCGCTGGACGCGTTCCAGCCCAGCGGAAAGACGTCAGTGGCAACGGCCGGCCCCCAGGCAGCCCTCGCCGTGTGCCCAATGCCACCGCGGCTCGGAGCGTATGAGAGCCTGCGCTGGGGATAGATGGTGGCGGGCGTCTGGGCATGCCGGCATAAAAACGCCTATCAGCGGCCGTCGCAAATATTAAGCGAAACTCAGGTCGGCTTTGCACTGGCAAAAGTTATTGCAGCAACGACCACTCCTAGCCAGAACGAGGTGTGCTCCAACCGGGTCCAGCCCCTTCCAGAAAGGAGTGCTGTGTCCCACGGGCCAGTTTTCTTTTGAAGAAAGCTCGTCAGGGAGTCGCTCTCGGGTAGAGAGCTGGCGATCACCCCGCCGGCAATACCCGCCATACCAATAAAGACAATTGCTGCAATTACACCTTCATGGGAAATTCGCAACGCAATTATCTTTTGTGAGAGTTCGGCAGCCAGAAAGCTAACTAGCAGTGTCGCCAAAGTCATGTAAATGCCGATGTGAAAGACGGTGTAGTCGAACAACATTTTGATCTTGTCTTGGTCAGTACGCCCCATTGTGATTCTCCCCTGACGTGCCCATGGACGGCAGAATACTGCCAACCAGGGCGCCACGTCTCCTAACGCACCCATGCTGAGCGCAAAGCTGTTTCGCATGGCGCAACCGGTTCGTGGACACAGGGAAATTGGCATCAGAGCCTATCCTGCGCGCACCACGGCGGATGCCGTTCCATGAAGGCACGCCCCACGCATGTCCCGGCTGGCACATTAACGAAACAGTTTTCGCATTGAATGCCTCTCAGGGGGAACCGCGGGAGAGGCTCTACCATGATCATGACGGAATATCGGGTCCACTCGCAGACCGAAGACAATGTCATTCAGGCAACATGGACAATGCGCTGTCGCGACGACGACGAATGCCGCGAAATGGCCGACGCGATTCTTGCATCAGGCCCGATGACGATCGTCGAAATCTGGAAGGACGCCGACATGCTCTTCCGCTTAGTGAAGCCGAGCGATCCCGCCGAACTCAAGCGCAAGGCGATTTGGGGAAAGCCGCCACAGAGTTGAGCGTTCTGGCAAACGGCAAGCATTTTTGTAATGAAGCACGCTTAATTCTCCGGCGAAAGTTTTGCGACCAGGAAGCGATAGTTTCGCAAAGATTGGCATTTATCCCGCCCCCCGTGGGATGCCATGACTAGGCCCGCCGGCCTCAAGCTGGCGGGCCTCTTTTCTCGCGACTAGAGATATGCATCGCTCCAACTTCGCTGTTCCGCATCGGTCATTTCTCGATATTGCCATTGGCCATTGATCCTGCGCCTCATCACGCACCCGGAAATTATTTCGCCGTTGATCGATCGTACATCGCTCGCAACGTGCGGAGACCAGGGTGTATCGCCTGACGCAAGCGATTTCAGATAGCGCCACAAAACGTCCACTCGCGTACCACCTTATGACTTGCTCCACCGGCCAGTGTTGATGTTGAACCTCACTTTGCCTGCATCGCGCATCTGCATGAGAAGTTCCTGCAGGGCATCCGCCCCTTTGCCGGGGTTCAGCCGGTGCTGGAGTGTGTAAAGCGACAGAGGCTTTGCCAGCACGTCCAGAACTTCTTGTTCGGTAACCATCACGCTCTCCTCTTGCGGCCAAATTGCTTCCGAAGGCATCATCGCCATTGGCACATGATTTCAGCTACGGCGCGAAGCCCCACTGAACCGTACGGAAGTGTACACGGATCGCACCAGAACGCAGACACCGAAAAGCGTATGATGGAACTTGCGTTTTATTTGGGAGAGGGGAACCCTATGGCGCGCTATCTCGAAAGCTGGGATTTGATCGAACGCATGAACGAAGCGCGCCAAATGGCTGCGTCCCTGGATGTTCTTGCAC
>DATARE010000584.1:0-10667 GCA_036264295.1 Micropepsaceae bacterium
GCTGATGCGGTTGCCGCCATGGAGGCGGCGGCGTTCGAGGATGGCGTGCTCCAGCCCGGCGTTCAGCGTTGCCGCGCCCTTTACCGTGCGCAGCGAAAGCGGCGTCGAGAAGATCAACGACAGTTCGTGATTGAGCGCGAACATCGGCCCAAGCACCCCCTTGCATGGCCCGCCAATTCGCCAATTATGACAAATAATTTAGAGAAATCTATCGGGGCGCGCCTTACAGGCGCAAATGGCGCGGATCAAGGCACAGCGTCGGGGATTTCCTCCCGCCAAAAACCCAGGGATTCCTGGGCTGCGCGGTCGGAAAAGCTGAAAAGCACCGCGTCCCCCGAGGCGGTCAGGCGGTACGGCGTCCATGACGGCACCACGAAAATATCGCGCGGCCCAAAGGCGAGCGTTTCGCCTGCAATCTCCACCGCCCCGGAACCCTCGACCACGCTGAACACAGCCCCATCGGTGCTGCGGTAGGATTGGCCGCGAAAACCGGCAGGCAGCCATTGCATAAACACCGCCATGGTCGGAAACGGATATCCTCCGCTTGCCGGATTGGCGTAGCGCATTTTGATGCCGTGAACCGGATGCAGCACTTGTTCCAGCGACAGCCGGTGCAGCGCTTCGCGGGTGCGCTCATAGGGATAGCGCAGCAGCGGAGAACCGCCATCCTCACCGGGCTTGTAGTCCACCGGCAGCAGATTCGCGCCAAAGCTCGCGAGCGATTGGCCATCGCGGCGCGCCGGGGCGTTCTCCACGCCCGTATAATTCTCGCGGAAGGTGGCGCCGAAAAACCGCGAGAACGGCGTATCGAGCCCGTCCATCCACACCACCGGGCCGTCGCCGTCATTGCCGTGGGCGTGCCAGCTCCAGGATGGGGTGACGATGAAATCGCCCGGATGCATGTCCGCGCGCTCGCCGCCCACCACGGTATAGCCGCCCTCGCCTTCGACCAGGAAACGCAGCGCCGAGGGCGTATGGCGGTGGGATTTCGCGATCTCGCCGGGAAGAATGACCTGCAATCCGGCATAGAGCGTGGTGGTGATGAAAGTGGTGCCGCGCAGCTTCGGATTTTCCAGCACCAGCACGCGGCGTTCGGCCTGTTCCTTGCTGATGAGCCTTGCGGCTTCCAAAAGCTTCGGCCGGATTTCGCTGTAACGCCACAGGCGGGGCACGCAATCGGTGCCGGGCCGCATCGCGGATTCGGCCCGCTCCCACAGCGGCATCGCATCCATCGGTGCAATGGCTTGCGAAAATTCCGCCAGTGCGGATTCGTCCGCCATTATGCTTTGGTTTCGGCGGGCAGCGGCTGCGCGAAGATCGAATGGGCGCCACCCGTGCCTTGCACGACATCGAGCACCATTGTCCCCACGCGCTCGAATTCGATTTTCACCTTGTCGCCGTGGCGGATGGGGCCGACGCCCGCGGGCGTGCCGGTGGCGATGATATCGCCGGGATAAAGCGTCATCACCGAGGACGCCATCTCGATCATGCCGGGAATATCGAGAATAAGATCGCGCGTATTGGCATCCTGTTTCAATTCGCCATTCACCCACAACCGGCCTTGCAAATTCGCCACCGCATCGCCGATTTCGTCTTCGGTGACGATCCACGGCCCCACCGGGCAGAAGCTGTCGAAGCCTTTGCGGGTGACGCGTTCTTCCTTGCCGCGAATCACCGCATCGATCAGGCAGGCATAGCCGAACGCGTAATCGCGCCACTGCGCGCGGGGAATATCGCGCCCCTGTTTGCCGATGATGACGGCAAGCTCGCATTCATGATCGATGCGGCGCCCGGCATTGACCGGCAGCTGAATCGGATCGGCCGGCCCGGACAGCGACGACGGCGGCTTGAAGAAGAAGCCCTGATTGTTGGCGCGGTAGGACGAGCCCATTTCGATGCCGTGATCGTGGTAATTCACCGGATAGGCGATCACCTTGTTGGGCCAGGGCACGGGCGTGAGCAATTTCACATTGGCGAGCGGCACGCCCTTCCCCGATGCGCTCGCGCGTTCGAGCTTGGCCCGATATTCGGCGAAATTCGCGATCAGGCGGTTCATCGCCACCGGCGGCCAGCTTCCCGGCTCGGCACCCGCAATATCGGTCACGTCGACGATTGCCTCGCCGCTGACCACGCCGATGCGGTCATCGTTGAATCGTGCGAGCTTCATGGGATCACCTTCGGTTTTGCGCTAATACGATAGTTCTTTACAGCCAATTTTGGGAAAGTGTAACGAGTTGACGATGCGGGCGGAAACCGAAATTACCATCGTCGGTGGAGGAATAGGCGGGCTGGCGCTCGCGCTCAACCTTCATAAGCACAAAATCTCGTGCCGCATTTACGAAGCCGCGCCAATCCTGAAGGAAATCGGCGTCGGTATCACCGTGCTGCCGCACGCCATGCGCGAATTGACCGCATTGGGGCTGGGGCCGCAGATCGAACGGCTTGGCATCGAGAACACCGAAAGCCGCTTCTTCAACCGTTTTGGCCAGCTCATCTATACGGAGCGGCGCGGACGCTTTGCCGGCTATCCGCATCCCGAGGTGGGAATCCATCGCGGCCGCTTGCATATGACACTGTACAACGCCGTGGTCGAACGCCTGGGCAAAGATGCGGTCGTCACGGACCGCCAATGCACCGGGCTCACGCAAGACGATGCCGGCGTCACCTTGCATTTTCGCCAAACCTCCACCGGGGATGCCGCCGAACCTGTGCGCGCGAACATCGTCATCGCCTGCGATGGGGTGAATTCCGCGGTGCGCCGGCATTTCTATCCCAACGACGCCGTGGTCTTTTCAGGCGTGAATTCCTGGCGCGGCGTGACGCGATGGAAACCGATTTTCGACGGCCGCACCTATTTGCGCGTGGGCTCCATCCGCACCAACAAGATGACGATCTATCCGATCATCGACAATGTCGACGGCGAAGGCCGCCAGCTCATCAATTGGATCGCGCAGGTGCCCTCATCCGCCGAAGACCGCAACGATTGGAACAAACCGGCGAAGCCGGCGGATTTCATCCATCTGTTTCAGGATTGGGTGTTCGATTGGCTGGACGTGCCGGCGATGTGCAAAGCCGCCGATACGATCCTGGAATATCCCATGGTCGACAAGGACCCGATTGACCGCTGGACGTTCGGGCGCGTCACGCTTGCGGGCGATGCGGCGCATCCCATGTATCCGCGCGGCTCGAATGGTTCGGCCCAGGCGCTGATCGATGTGCGCGTGCTGGCCGATCTGTTGAAGGCGGCGGCCGATCCGCAAGAGGCGCTGATCGCTTATGAGCGCGAGCGCTCGCCCGTCACCGCGAAAATCGTCCGCACCAATCGGGCCGAGCCGCCCGATATCATCAACATCCGCGTCGAGGAATTGACCGGCGACCGTCCGTTCGAGAATCTCGACGACTTCATCACCCAGGACGAGCTGCGCGCCTTGTCCGGCCAATATCAGCGTATCGCCGGCTTCTCCAAAGACGATGTGCGTTAAGGAACAGCCGGGGCGGCGCGCGTGATGATCGCCGTGCGCACCGGCCCGAGTGCCGCACCCGCCACGGCCGCGCACAGGGCCGGTATCGCCGCGAGCAGGAAAATCGTTTCAATCGCGACATTCATGGTGTGCATCCAGGCAGCCAGGCTCGGCCCGATGATGGAGCCGATGCGGCCGATGCCCGTGGCCCAGCCCACACCGGTGGAACGGATCTCCGTCGGATAGGCAATGGCCGCGGTGGCATTGGTCACCGATTGGCCGCCGATCAGGCCGACGCCGGTGCCGAAAACGGCAAGCATCACCAGCGGCAGATTGGCGCCGGCCAAGCCGATGCCCGCAACGCAGGCCGCCCCCATGAAAAACGCCAATCCCAAACTGCTGCTCGCACCCAGCCGGTCGGCCAGCCAGCCGAACACAAGTCCGAAGACACCGCCAAATTGCAGCAGCGCGCCGATGATGATGGCGAGCCCGGCGGAAACGCCAAGCGCCTGCATTTCCGTCGGCAGCCAGCTTGCCAGCAGAAACAGATCGAGCAGGCTCATGAAATAGATGATCCACAACAGGATGGTGCGCTTGGCGCGCCCGTCGCGAAACAGCGCCAGCACCGATATCGCCGCGTGCGGCGTTTCATCGATCACAAAACGCATATCAGGAGCATCCGTCAGATTCGGATCGAGCCGGCGTACCAGACCCGCCACCGTCCGGTTCGATGTGCCGCGCACCACCAGAAAGCGGATCGATTCCGGCAAGGCGTAAAATAGCACCGGCGTCAGCAAAAGCCCGAGCACGCCGCCGATGATGAAAATCGATTGCCAGCCGAGAACAGGAACCAGAAACGTCGAGACCAGGCCCACCGCCACCGCGCCGAGCACGAAGCCGGTGAACATCAGTGCCACCAACAGCGAACGGCGGTGGTGAGGCGAATATTCCGAGGTGAGCGCAATCGCATTGGGCATGGCGCCACCGATGCCAAGCCCGGTGAGAAAGCGCGCGCCGTCGAGCATCAGCGCCGATGTGCTGAATGCCGTCGCAATGGCGCAAAGGGCGAGAAATGGCACGCAACCGAGCAAAAGGGGCCGGCGGCCAACCCGGTCGGCGAGCGGCGCGACGAACATTGCGCCCAGCAAGAGCCCGAACAATCCGGCGGCGAAAAATTCGCCCAACCCCGCCGGCGTCAAATGCAGGTTTCGCGCGAGCGCCGGTGCCACATAACCCGCCGCCTGGGTGTTGAAACCCTCCACGAAGACAATCGAGGCGCACAGCAGCGCAACGCGTTTTTGAAACGGGCCCAAAGCGGGCCGGTCGATGAGTTCGGTGATTTTGACGATCGTTTCGGCCATGACGCCCCCTTCGCGGCATGAGCCTTATATTTCACAAAGCGGGCGCGCGGAAGCGACGCGCTTTCACGAAGAACGGATGAGGAAAGAACGCTTCGGCTCAGGCGGTGAGCTTTTCCAATCCGCTGGCCGGAGCGGCAGCCGGCTTGGCCTCGGGCGGCTCCGCGCTTCCGGTTAGGGAGCGGTAGAGGTTCGCATAGGCTTCCGCCGAGCGCTGCCAGGAAAAATCCTGGCGCATGGCCGATGCCTGGAGGCGGCGCCATGCGATGGGCTGCTCATAGACCGAAATTGCCCGCCGCATGCAGGCGGTAAGCTCTTCGGCGGACGGATTCTGGAATGCGAATCCGGTTGCGGTGCCCTGGCGCATGGTTTCGGCGGTGGCGTCGGCCACGGTATCGGCCATACCGCCGCTTTGGCGGACCAGCGGAATCGTGCCGTAGCGCATGGCATAAATCGGGACCAGGCCGCACGGTTCGAAACGCGATGGGTGCAGCAATATATCCGCGCCCGCAAGCACGCGATGGCCGAGGTCTTCCCGATAGCCGATTTCCACCGCGACCTGACCGGGATAGCGCGCCGCCAATTCGCGAAATCCCTGTTGATAGCCGTCGTCACCTTCGGCCACGAGCACGAACTGCATGCCTTCGTCGATAAGTGCCGGCACGGTTTCCAGCACGGTATCGGGCATCTTCTGATGCACCAGCCGGCTCATGAACGCGACAAGAGGCGCTCCGGCCTCCACATTCAAGCCCAACTCGCTTTGGACCGCCCTTTTGCATTTGGCCTTGGCCGCGAAAGACCGTGGCGAATAATTGCAGGCGATATGCGGATCGGTGCTCGGATCCCACACCCGGTAATCGATGCCGTTCAAAATGCCGGTGAGACGGTCGCATTTTTCGCGCAGCAGACCGTGCAAGCCGCAGCCATATTCCTCGGTCAATATTTCCTTGGCATAGGTCGGGCTGACCGTGGTGACGGCGTCCGCCAGCGATATTCCGGCTTTCAGGAACGAAGCGCGGCCATAAAATTCCATCGCCTCCAAAGCGCCGCTGGGGAGATCGAGATTTGAGATCGTCTCTGCCGGGAACAGGCCCTGATAGGCGAGATTGTGGATGGTGAACAGCGTTGCCGGCCGCGGATTTGTGCGGCCCGTGAGCAGCATCGGAACCAGCCCGGCGTGCCAGTCATTGCAATGGATGAGATCGGGACGCCAGAGCCGGCCGGGCTCGTTTGCGATTCCCGCCGCGACATGATTCAGCAACGCGAACCGCAAAGCGTTGTCGGGCCACTCCGTACCGTCCTCGGCCAGGTAAAGTCCCCCAGGCCGGTCGTAAAGCGTGGGACAATCGACGAACCAAACCGGCACGTCCGAATGGGGAAGATGCGATTCCAAAAGACGAACTTGTCCGCAATTCAAGGGATCGCCCAGACGGCAAACCTCCCTCAGAGTCCGGGCGGCCTCCAGGGCCTGGCGATATCCGGGCACCAGCAATGTTGTGTCGACCCCGAACTCGCGCAATGCAACCGGAAGCGAGGCCGATACGTCCGCAAGACCGCCCGTCTTGGCGAAAGGGAAGACTTCGGACGTAATATAAAGAACTCGCATCTGCATTGCTCCTAATGCGCTCCCTAATGCCGCGCTGCAGCTATGCAGCGCATTGACATAAATCAACCGCAATAATGTTGCGTGACAGCTTGCCCCCGATCTCTGACCGCAGATCAATCCAAGGAAGAACGAAAGTCCTTCCTTCTATGCGAGGGTTGAACGCGCGAACGCCGGATTCGGTTCGCCTTCAATGCACTAAGCTTGGCAAAAAAGATTCGGTCCGCGGCGTCAATCGACCCGCAGGCCAAATTCTCGGTTCAAGGAAAACCCAGAGCTATGCTGCGTTATCTTGCTGCGCAATCGCGCGGCGCACTTCCTGAAGCAGCACATGCGGCAAATAGGGCTTGGCCACCAAAGGCCGGTGCCGGTGTGCTGGCGGAAGTTTCTGGGCGGTGTGCCCGGTGAGGAAAATCACTTTCGTCTTGCGCGTGGCCAGCTCATTGGCGACTCCGAACACATCGGAACGGCCAAGGTTCACATCGAGCAGCGCAACGTCGGGGTCCTGTCCGGCAAGCAGGGCCATGGCTGCCGCAGAGGAATTGGCCGGGCCCAGAACGCGATAGCCCGCTTCCTCCAGAAGCGCTTGCAAATCCATTGCAATCAACGCTTCGTCTTCCACAACCAGCACACTCGCGCTGACCGGCAAATTCATCACGCCAATCCTTGTTTCGGCTGCGCCATAATCAGAGGGTTCGAAACCGGAAATCCCATCTGCACTGTGAGGCCAGCCGGATCATAAAGCAAATCCACCTGACCGCTAAGCTCATGTGTCAACTCAAGACGAATTAAACGGCTGCCGAAACCGCCACGCGAAGGCGGCGACACCTGCGGTCCGCCTCTTTCCTGCCATCGCAGCCAAACTTCGCCGTCACCGGCGAAACCCCAGCTCATCGTAACGGTGCCTTCGCGGTTCGAAAGCGCGCCATGTTTTATCGCGTTCGTGGCCAATTCGTGAAACACGATGCCGAGAGCAAGCGCGGTTTTGGGATCGAAGGCGACAGGCGGCCCCTCCAGCACAACCCGGTTCTTATCTTCGAGCAAATACGGTTCCAGACTGTCGCGCGCGACCTCGCAGAGCTGCACGGTTCCCCATTGTTCCCGCGACAGCAGGCTGTGCGTGCGCCCCAGCGCATCGATGCGGCGGACGAATTTCTCCGTGAAATCTGCGGGCGCCGGATTGGACGCCAATGTCTGGCGCGCCATGGCGTTCACCACCGTCAGCATGTTCTTCACGCGGTGGTTCAGCTCTTCGATCAGCGTACGCTGATGGGCCTCGGCCTTTTCCATCGCCTCCTGATGTTCCTGGCTCCGGCGCAGCGCCTGCTCGGCCGTGAGCTTTTCGGCCCGCACCCGGAAATTCTCCTCCTGCAGCCGATGGCGGAACTCCGCCTCGCGCTGGATTTCGGCCTGCTTCAGATACAGATCGACAAACACCGAAACCTTCGAGCGCAGAATGAACGGATCGACCGGCTTGAACACCATATCCACGGCGCCGGCCGAATAGGCCTGCAGAAGATGCGTATCGTCCCGGAAGAGCGCGGTCAGGAAAACAATCGGGATATGGCGCGTGCGCCTTCTCGCGCGCACAAAGGATGCCATTTCATACCCATCCATACCGGGCATGTTCACATCGAGCAGAATGACCGCGTAATCGTCGAAGAGGAGACGATGCAACGCCTCCTCTCCCGAATGCGCGACAACCAGCAATTGGCCAAGATCCTCCAAGGCCGTACGGACGGCCATGGCGGTACGCTCATCGTCGTCAACGATCAGAATCTTCGCCTTGGGCACCGGAGGCGCCTTCGACGATTCATCCGTCTCGTCAACGGGGGCCAGTTCCTGCATCGCCTGTGCGGTCAATTTTGACCTGCCACGGAGCGGAACGTGACGACGTTATCGCCCGCTACTCCCATCGCCGGTATCGTCTGTCCCACACGCTGGAACCAAACGCGGAGCACGGAGACAAGCTGGTCGATATCCACCGGCTTGGCGACGTAGTCGGATGCTCCTGCTTCGATGCATTTCTGCCGGTCGCCCTTCATTGCTTTGGCGGTAACCGCAATCACCGGCAAAGTCGCGAACTGCGGCATGGCGCGGATTTCCTGCATGGTCTGATAGCCGTCCATGCCGGGCATCATGATGTCCACCAGCACGGCATTGGCATCGGGCAGACGTTGCAGGATTTCGATGCCCGAACGGCCGGACTCCGCATAGTGAAGCTCGACCCCATGTTCCTCCAGCGCGCTGGTCAGCGAGAAAATGTTGCGTATGTCGTCATCGATGACAACCACCTTCTTGCCGGCGAGCAGGGGATCGCAGCGGCGAAGCTGCTGAAGCGCGGCCTGGGCGTTAAGCGGCAGATTCTCGAATGGCCGGTGCAGGATCAACGCAATGTCGTCCTGAAGCTGGGCCGTACTGGAGGCGATGCGGAAAGGTTCGGAACGGCGGGCAAGTTGGGCGATGTGCCCGCGCTCCTCCTCGTTCGGATCGCGGGGCAAGAACAGCACCACCGGCTCCTCGGCGACGGCAAGCGTCTTTACCAGATCGCCCAAGGGAAGCTGCGAGGATGAAGACAGATCCAGCACGATGCAATCGAAGCCATTGTCGAGGATCGCCTGCTCGGCCTCGTCCACACTGGTGAGGCTTTCCACTTCGACATCGTCCTCGCCGAAGAGATTGGCGAGCGAGCCCGTCGGCGAACCCGGTTCGATGGCAAGCAGCCGTTTGGGCCTGAGGCCGAAGCTTTTCACCTCGTCGAAGGTTGCCAGGATGGCGTCGCGTTCCACCGGCTTGCCGCTATAGCCATAGGCACCGATGGAAAGGCCAAGCCGGTTTTCTTCATCGGCCGAGATGACATGAACCGGAATATGGCGCGTGTCGGGATTGCGCTTGAGCAGATCGAGCAGCGCAAATCCGTCCATGTCGGGCAAACCGATATCCAGCGTGATGGCATCGGGGCGGAAGCGCTTTGCCATCGGCACGACGGACGCACCCTCGCCGGTGACGATGCCTTTGAAGCCGCCTTCCCGCGCCATATTGAGGAGAATCTCGGCAAATCGCTGATCGTCCTCCACGATAAGCACCACCGCATCGCCGCGATTGATCGAATCCCGGTCGTCGATGAGGATTTCCTGCAGCGGTTCGGAAGCGGCAACCGCGCGCACCGTCTGCGTCATGGGCCGCGCCATATTGCCCGCCGCCGGCACAAAATTCAGCGGCAGATACAGCGTGAACGTGCTGCCGCGGCCCGGCGTGCTGCTGACGGTGAGTTCGCCACCCAACAGGCGCGTGATTTCGCGGCTGATCGAAAGACCAAGACCCGTACCGCCATATTTGCGGCTGGTGGTGCCGTCGGCCTGCTGGAACGCTTCGAAGATGATGCGCTGTTTTTCCTCGGGAATGCCGATGCCGGTGTCCCTGACCGAGAACGCAAGCACGGGCCCGGCTTTGTTAAGCCGGTCATTGGCTGTGGACCAACCGGACTGAACGCGCTCCATGCTCAGCAGGACCTTGCCCTTGTCCGTGAATTTGAAGGCGTTGGAAAGCAGGTTCTTGATGATCTGCTGCAAACGTTTGTCATCGGTGAACATGGAGCGCGGCAGCTCGGGATCGAGCATGATCTCGAAATCGAGCTTCTTGTCTTGCGCGATCTGCGAGAAGGTGCGGTCCATGTGGTCGCGCAAGGACGTGAAGGAGGTCTCGCCGATGTCCAGCGTGACGGTGCCCGACTCGATCTTGGAAAGATCGAGAATGTCGTTGATGAGGCCCAGGAGATCCGAACCCGCATGATGGATGGAGCGGGCGAATTCGACCTGCTTTTCGGACAGGTTGCCTTGGGTGTTCTCGGCCAGCAGTTTTGACAGGATGAGCAGGCTGTTCAGCGGCGTGCGCAATTCGTGGCTCATATTGGCCAGGAATTCGGACTTGTATTTCGACGTCAGCGCCAACTCGCTGGCTTTTTCCTCCAGGGCGCGGCGGGCCTGCTCGATTTCCTGGTTCTTGCGTTCCACTTCCACATTCTGTTCGGCCAGTTCGCGCGCCTTGAGTTCCAGCTGCTCGTTGGTCTGCTGCAATTCCTTCTGCTGGGTCTGCAATTCGCCGGCCAGCTGCTGGGACTGTTTCAACAGGCCCTCGGTCTGCATGGTCGCCTCGATACTGTTGAGGACGATGCCGATATTGGCGGTGAGCTGTTCCAGGAAGGCCACTTCCAGGCTGGTGAAATCCGACAGCGAGGACAGTTCG
>DATARE010000120.1:0-8135 GCA_036264295.1 Micropepsaceae bacterium
GAAACCGGTCAGCGGAACGAGGATATTCTTGATCATGGTTCACCTTCCGCTTCGGCAAGCAGTGTCACGGAACGACCAGCACGTTGCAGCCTGCGAGACTGACCAATTTCTGTGAAACGCTGCCGAGAAGGAGCCCCGGCAAACGTCCCTTGCCTCGCTTGCCCACGACAACAGTGTCGGCATTCTCACGCTCTGCAATTTCGATGATAAACGCGACCGCATCGCCCAGGCCGGAGAACGTCCGGATTCTGGAGACGCCTTTGGCGCGCGCGCGGACTTCGGCCTGCTTCAGAATTTCCCGGCAAGCGGCGTTCAGATAATCATCGACACTGGCGTTTTCGTCTCGGCGGACGCTCTCCAGACCTTCATGCAAATAGCCCTGCTCGACGGAGGCAATCAGAAGTTCGCCGTCGCATTGCACGACGATTGCGGCGGCTGCATCGACAGCGCGATCACCGCCAGCGGACCCATCCGTGGCAACCAATATGCGCCTCATCGTGCTCCGCCCTCACCGATACACCACGATCCGGCGCTGCCGCATCCCGCATTTGACCCGCCACCGCCATCTTAGCTTTACTTTTGGCTTTTGAATGTCAAAAACATGAGACTGAGGGCAACGATCGGAATGACAACCATCGCCGTTTGTTGGGCCAATTCGGCAGCGCCTTCGTCGGTCCGGAAATACAAGAGGTACCCGTCGGCCAGGATGATGATGGCGAGGCCAATCAGCCATGGCAGGAATCTGTTGCGCTCCATAATAATGCACTCCATTGCGAATTACCCAGAAAGATTGGCCTGAATCCGGTGGAACCGCATTGATCCAAATCAAGCACAACAGGCGCCAAAAGCCTGACAGGAAGTAACGGAATCGCGAGATTGAAATGCCAGCCGATCTATCGCCGTCTGCTTCCATCCGCGGTCTTTCCGAACGGGATGCACAAGCCAGGCTGAAAAGCGAGGGTTACAACGAACTGCCTCGGCCGGATCGGCGAACCCCTCTGCGCATCGTGCTGGAGGTGTTGCGCGAACCGATGCTGGCGCTGCTGCTCGGCGGCGGGGCGATCTATCTGATGCTGGGGGATCTCAAGGAAGCGCTGGTTCTGCTCGGTTTTGCCACCTTGTCGGTGGTGATCACGGTTGTGCAGGAGACGCGCACCGAACGCGTGCTGGAAGCGCTCCGCGATCTGACCAGCCCGCGGGCGCTGGTCATCCGCGACGGCGAACGCAAGCGGATCGCAGGCCGCGATGTGGTGCGCGGCGATTTCGTCGTGCTTTCGGAAGGCGATCGCGTGCCGGCCGACGCTGTGCTTGTGCAAGGCGATGACCTCCAAACCGATGAATCGCTGCTGACCGGCGAGTCTGTGCCGGTGCGCAAACGTGCAGGCGGTGGCGAGTCGAAAACGCGCCGGCCGGGCGGCGATGATTTGCCCAATGTGTTTTCCGGCTCCTTGATCGTGCGCGGCTCTGGCATCGCCGAAGTCACCGCCATCGGGGTGGGAAGCGAGATCGGCAAAATCGGACAGTCGCTCAGCAAACTGGAGTCAGCGCCCCCGCGGTTGCAGGCGCAAACGCGCCGGCTTGTCCAATGGTTCGGTTTGGCGGGAGGGGCGGTGAGCGCATTGGCCGTTCTTCTGTATGGCCTTCTGCGCGGAGGGTGGCTCGATGCCGTGCTCGCCGGCATCGCACTGGGCATGTCGATGCTGCCCGAAGAATTCCCGGTCGTGCTCACCGTCTTCATGGCGATGGGTGCGTGGCGTATCTCACGTGCGCGTGTGCTGACCCGGCGTGCCGCGGCCATCGAGACGCTGGGTTCGGCGACCGTGTTGTGCACGGACAAAACCGGGACTCTCACCGAGAACCGGATGTCGATTGCGGAAATGCGGAGTCTGTCCGGCGAAATCATGCGTGTGCGCGACGCGGCGCCCGCGAAGACGCCGGATAATTTTCGCGAAACGCTCGTCTTGGGCATCCTTGCAAGTGCGCGCACGCCCTTCGACCCCATGGAAAAAGCCTTTCACGATCTTGGCCGCGGCATTTTGCGCGAGGCGGAACACCAACGCGTTGCGCAAGGCACTCTCGTCCAGGCCTATGGTCTCCGCCCCGACCTTCTGGCCATGTCCCATGTTTGGCAATTGCCGGGCAGTGGCGAAGAATTCCTGGTTGCGGCCAAAGGCGCGCCGGAAGCCATTGGCGAGCTGTGCCGGCTGGGCACGGCCGACAAGGCAGCCATGATAGAGGCGGCGAATACCATGGCCGCGGAAGGGTTGCGCGTCCTGGGTGTGGCGCGCGCGTCCTTTTCCGGAGAGCGCTGGCCGCAATCGCAGCGCGATTTTGCCTTCCGGTTTGTGGGCCTGGTCGGCCTGGCGGATCCTTTGCGGGCGGGTGTGCCCGATGCCATGCGCGAATGCCGGTCCGCCGGCATCAAAGTGGTCATGATCACCGGCGATTATCCGGTGACGGCACGGGCCATTGCGCGGCAGGCGGGATTGGATGCCGGCGACGTCGTCACGGGAGACGAACTCGAACCATTGAGCGGCGCAGAATTGGCTTTGCGGGTCCGCAACGCAGGCGTGTTCGCCCGCATCATGCCCGAGCAGAAGCTACGCATCATCGAAGCGCTGAAGGCCAACGGCGAAATTGTCGCGATGACCGGAGATGGGGTCAACGACGCACCATCGCTCAAAGCGGCGCATATCGGTATCGCCATGGGCGGGCGCGGAACGGATGTCGCGCGGGAAGCATCCTCGATCGTGCTGTTGGACGATGATTTCGGTTCGATCGTCAAGGCCGTGCGGCTCGGGCGGCGCATCTATGACAATCTTCGCAAGGCGATGGGTTTCATCTTTGCTGTTCACATTCCCATTGCGGGATTGGCTTTGCTGCCATTGCTGTTCGGTTTGCCGATCGTGCTGGGGCCTATGCACATTGCGTTTCTTGAGATGGTGATCGATCCGGTGTGTTCGCTCGTCTTCGAAGCCGAACCGGAAGAAAGTGATGTCATGCGCCGTCCGCCGCGCCCGCCCGACGAGCCGCTGTTTTCCGGAGGCCTGATCGCGTGGAGCCTTCTCCAAGGCGTACTCGCCTTTGCACTGGTTGCCGCCATCTTCGTCATCGCGTTTCAGCGCGGCATGCCGGAACCCGAGTTGCGCGCCCTGGCGTTCTTTTCGCTGGTATTGTCGATTGTCGGGCTGATCTTCGTGAACCGCTCCTTCAGCGCGTCTCTGATCGGCGCCTTTCGCCGGTCGAACCCCGCTTTGGTTCTTGTCCTATGCGCGGTGGGGTTGATGCTGAGCCTGACCCTGCTTTGGCCATTCGCGAGCGATCTCTTCCGCTTTGGGCCGCTGCATGCCGACGATTTGGCTTTGACGTTCGGCGCAGGCGTGCTGGTTCTTGTCATCCTGGAAGGTCTCAAACCTTTGTGGCGCCGGCAGCTGCGATCTCAAAGGCCGATCATCCGCTGAGCAGCGTGCGGAAATCGTTCGTTCAGCCAAAGGCGCACCGGCGCCGTTTTGGGCCTCGACCTTGCGCCCTATCGAGGGGTAGAACGGCGCGTCGTTAGGTTCAGGAGAGCGTGATGCGTTTGGCACGTTTGTTGGGTGTGGGCACATTGGCCGCCGCGGCCGCTTTGGCGGCGCCTGCCGCGGCGCAAACCAATCCGGGTTTCGTGCAACTGGGCCGTGTCAGCGCGACGATTTACAGGCCCGACAGCGGGCCGGCGCCCCACATCGCATTCCTGATTGCGCATCGCAGCGCCAACAATCTGAACAATGTCGCGTGCCGTGAATTGTCCAAGCGCGGGTTTCTGGCGTTTTGTTTCAACACGCGCTTCGTCAACAATGACTCCATCGTGAACTGGGAAGAAATCGCGCTCGACGTCAAAACCGCGGTGAATTATGTGCGCACCATCCCGGGTGTGACCAAAGTTGTGCTGCTCGGCCATTCCGGCGGCTCGCCGCTGATGAGCTATTACCAGGCAGTGGCGGAGAATGGCGTCTCCTATTGCGAGGGGCCGAACAAGATCGTGCAATGCGGGTCCGAGCTTGCGGGGATGAAACCGGCGGACGGCCTGTTGTTCGATGAAGCCCATCCGGGAGATGGCGTGCAGGCGCTGCGCGGCATCAATCCGTCCTTGTCGATTGTCGACGGCAAGGTGAAAGTCGATCCGGAACTCGACCCCTTCGATCCGAAGAACGGCTACAATCCCAAAGGCGCGTCGCATTATGCGATCGGCTTCCGCACCAAATATTACGAAGCCCAATCCAAGGTGATGAACGCACAGCTCGCGCAGGCGCTGGCCTTGCGGGAACGCATCAAAAAGGGCGAGAGCGTCTATCCCGACGATGACGCCATTCTGGTGCCGTTCAGCGATCAGGCGGGCGCGGCGCGGCTCGATCAAATGGATCCCTCGATTCCGGAGATCATGAGCACGGCGCGGCCGGAGAAATTGCTGAAGAACGACGGCACCATCGTTCATGAAGTGGTGAAGAGTGTGGAACCGCCACATCCCAAACAGGCGGAGCGGAACCGCACCTTCGATGACGGCACGAAGATGCTGACCCTCAACGCCTATTTGAGCGCGAATGCGGTGCGATCGACCAATTCGATGGACGGCATCGACCATTGCTCCAACAACAATTCGACCATCTGCGCCGTGCAATACATCAAGGTTCCAACCTTGATCGTGGCGATGGGCGCCTATCACATGCTGCGCGACGAAGAGCTGATGTATGACAAGAGCGCGGCAACCGATAAGGACTACATCGTCATCGAAGGGGCGGAGTTGAACTACAATGGCTGCAAGCCTTGCGAAACCACGCCGGGCCAATTTGCCAACGCGACGAAGAACAATTTCGATTACATCGCCAAATGGGCCAACGCCCATTTCTGACGCCCGCCGGCTTCGCCCATCGGCAAGCTCGGGATGAGGGGTTTTCCTCACCCTGAGCTTGTCGAAGCTGAGCCCGCAGGGCCAGCGTTTGTCCGTTCCGCGCTGAGCGGCGGGCGTGTTAGCGTCGGCCCCTCAGCAAGGGGTGGCGCCGATGAATGACGATGCTGTTTTCGCCAAATGTGCCCGGCGGCTGATCCCCTTTATTTTTCTGCTCTATCTGTTCAATTTCATCGACCGGGTGAATGTCGGGTTCGCGGCGCTTACCATGAACGGGGATATGGGCTTCTCGCCGGCGGTGTTCGGCCTGGGCGGCGGCATCTTCTTTCTCGGTTACTCGCTGTTCCAGATTCCGGCCAATCTTATCCTCGAACGCGTCGGCGCCCGCCGCTGGATTTTTCTTATCCTGTTGGTGTGGGGGGCGGTTTCGGCCTCGACCGCGTTCATCGCCAGCGCGACCGAATTCTATGCCGTGCGCATTCTGCTCGGCATCGCGGAAGCGGGCTTCTTTCCCGGCATGGTGCTCTATCTCACCTATTGGTTCCCAAAGGCCTATCGCGCCCGGCTGGTGGCGAATTTCATGCTGGCGATTCCGTTTGCGAACATTGTCGGCGGGCCGGTGTCCGGGCTTATCCTCGGCATGGACGGCGTGCTTGGCCTGCATGGCTGGCAATGGCTGTTCCTGATCGAAGGAGCCCCCGCCTGCGTCATTGCGTTTGCGGTGCTCGCGTTGCTGCCGAGCGGGCCGGCGGAGGCGCATTGGCTGAGCGCAGAGGAAAAACACACAATCGCGTTGCGGCTGGCAAGCGAAGATTCTTCGCGGCATCGCGGGCTGCTGTCGGCGCTGTGCGATCTGAGAGTGTGGGCCTTGGGCATGGTCTATCTCGGCTATGCGATCAGCTATTACGGCGTGCAGCTCTGGCTGCCGCAGATCGTGCAGGCGATGGGCTTTTCCAATCTGGCCACCAGTTTCCTCGTGGCGCTGCCCTTCGCGGCCACGATGCTGGCGATGTTTCTGTGGGGCCGGTCCAGCGACCGCACGGGCGAGCGCATCTGGCATGTTGCGATGCCCGCACTTGCCGCGATGGCCGCGCTGATCGTTGCCAGCCTGTCGCCGTCGAATTTGGTGATCTTCCTGGCGCTGACAGTCGCCGTGGTCAGCCTGATGTCGCTGCAGGGGCCGTTCTGGGCACTGCCGCAGTCCTATCTCGGCGGCGTGGCGGCGGCAGGTGGCATCGCGCTCATCAACACGCTGGGCACGGGGGCGGGCGGGTTTGTCGGGCCCTATGTGGTGGGCGTGCTCAAGAATGCGACCGGTGGTTACGCGGTGCCCATAGCGGTGCTCTCGGTCGCGCCGGCGATGACCGCCATCGTGGCGCTTTCATTGAAGAGAAGCGTGGCGGCAATCACCGCTGCGAGTCCGGCCCGAAGCTAGATCGATTCTGCCCTGATCTCGATGGCGGTCGCCCCCTGATATGTCAGTAAAATTTTGATAAATCAGATTTCGAAATTGCTGGAGCCAAACCATGCAGCGACTGATTCGATCAGAGCGTTTGGTCTTGTTGGCGAAAAGGTTCGAGCCGTATCGCCATGCTGGCTTTCAGGAACTACAGCATTTCCGGAAATTGCCTTCCTGTAGAGATGTAATACGCGAGGCATCCTTATGTCTCACGAAGAACGGCAAGAGGCATTCACATCAGCGCCGTATACCTCGCCAAGTTCTAATTAACGCGGAACGTGCGCTCCAAAAAAGACGTACGGACTTACGAAAAGCGCCTTCGTTCTTTGAACTGCACAAGCATGTTAAGGTTACAATTGGGGGCATCCACGGCATAGGTCCCCTGACAATCTATGATATTGCGCAACGCATTGGTGCTTATCTCAAACTTGAACCAGAACACATTTATCTTCATGCGGGCACCCGCGAAGGTGCACGTGCACTGGGGCTTTTGGGCGAGATGATCGAAGTGGGGGAGTTGCCCAAAGAACTAAGATATCTTAGCCCCAAAGAGCTTGAAGATTTCCTCTGCATCTTCAAGGCAGAATTGGCACAAACGCCGAGCCGATTAGGAGTGAGAGCTTCGTCAGCCTGTTACCCTGATAAGCGCAAAAGGAATATCTGCTGACATTCTGCTCAATGCGGTCAACGACTGATTCGGCCTAAACCGACTCGCGCCGCCAGGCGAACAGGATTGCCGCCAGCACCAGCAGAAGAGCCAGCCAGGGCGGCATCAGCTGATCGCTATCCACCGAAGTCACCCGATAGGCGCCCCGGCGCTCGATGCCGAACCAGCCCGACCCACGCGTGGTGGAACCCTGATCGACAGCGCGCAAATCCGGCATGCCTTCGGAGAGCCATTGCACGCCGCCACCCGTCGCATCGGCGTAGGGCTTCAGCACGGCATCGGTCGCGCGCATGTCGGCGACTTCGCGCGGGTTCAGCGGACCCGCCGCGGCGACCGCGTTCAGCGTGTCGTCCTTCATGCGATAGAGGCCCAATTCTTCGGCCTTCAGATGGCCGGCGAATTTGCCGGGGCCGGCAGGCGTCAAGGCCACCGTCTCGGTTTTTCCGGTCGGCGTGGTCACGGTCACATTGGCGGCATGATCGCCCATGGTCTGCCGCGTGACGCGCAGCTCGCCGCCCGCCACTTCCGCGGTCAGGCGTTCTTCTTCCAGCTCCGGCTCTTTCATTAGCCAATGCGCCAGACGGCGCAGAAGCTCGGCCTGTGGGCCGCCATTCTCATAACCGCGCGCCCAGAGCCAGATCTGATCGGAGAGAAGCTGCGCCACGCGCCCCTTCTGAACGCGGTCGAGCACCAGCAAAGGCCGGTCACCGGGACCGGACATGATGGTGTTGCCCGAAAGTTTCTGCGCGGCAATGAGGCGGAACCAGCGGCCCCAATCCGGCTGTCCCGGCTGATGTAGAGCCGGCGGCGGTTGGCCGGGCACTGGGGGCGGCGTCGGCGCGGCGGCAGGTCCCGGCGGCACGGGCGCGGCGGAGGCCGTCGGCCCGGGTGTTGCCAGTTCGCTGGATTTCGGCGTCGCACCGGGATCGGAGAACAAATCCGGCGATTCATTGCCCTGCGGCAGATCACGCGTCACGGGATGGGCGAAACCTGCTTTGGTGATCTGCGGCTTGTAGGGTTGGCTCACCACCTCACCGGTCGGCTGCGCCGGCAACACTGCCGCCAACGGCGTGCGGTAGATGCTGGAATCGTCGGCGAATTCCGGACCCGACGACAACAGCAGG
>DATARE010000128.1:0-18472 GCA_036264295.1 Micropepsaceae bacterium
CCGACTGCAGACCCGATGTGGTTCACGATCTGGATGCGCTTCCCTATCCGTTCGCGGATAACGCGTTCGATGAGATCCACGCCTATCATGTGCTCGAACATTGCGGCCGCCAGGGCGATTGGAAGTTCTTTTTCGCGCAGTGGTCGGAGTTCTGGAAGATCACCAAGCCCGGAGGACTCTTCTGCGGAATCGTGCCGCATTACTCCTCGCCCTGGGCGTGGGGCGACCCCTCGCACACGCGAATCATCGCGATCGAGAGCCTCGTTTTCCTCGATCAGAGCAGTTATGCCGATTGCGGGAAGACGTCGATGACGGATTTTCGCCCCTATTATAAGGCGAGTTGGAAGCTTCTCTACCAGCAGCTCACGGACGATCTGCAACAGATGTTCGTGCTTCAGGCGATGAAGCCGTAACGCCAGCGTCTGAATCTGCCGCGATTTTGCAGAAACAAAAACTCCGGCCGAAGCGGGCACACCCGTCCTCGGCCGGAGTTGTCTTACGTTGTCTTACCAGGTCTTCGTCAAAATCAAACCGATGGTCCGGCCCGCATCGCTCTTGCTGATATCGAACTCAGCCGGGTTACCCGCACCCGTGCTGATCCGGTATTCGAACGCCGGGTGACGGTCCATGATGTTCTGCACAACGAGCTGGATGCCGATGTGCTTCAGATAATCGTTCGCCGGATCATCGCCGGTGTCATAACCGACCGACAGATCGAACGTGTAGTAGGACGGCTCGATATTGTTGTAGCCGGTAATCGCGCAGGGGAATGTCCCGCCGCCCACGGTGCCGCCGGACGCCACGCACTGATTGTTCACGTTCGGCGGAGCGTTCTGCGTGTGGAAGAAGTGGGACTGGTAATCCATGAAGCCGGTCACGGACCATGGACCGTCGGACCAACCCAAGCGGGCGCGATAGCGTAGGCGCGGCAAAGATTCGACGCCGACCTGATGCACGCCGCCGACATCGCCGAGTGTGGTGTGGAAAAGGTCCTGGACCAGTCCGGCCGCCGGATTACTCAGCTCGCTGTTATTGTTGGCGCCGTTTTGATGCAGGTAATAGGTGCCGGTGATGCCGGTGTTCCAGGCGCCGAAATCACCCAGATCCAGATCGTAGCTGGCGTTGAAGTCGATACCCTGCACCTTGATAAAGCCGTTATTGGCAGTACCGCCGTCATTGATCCACAAAACAGATGTCTGAATGGCAGCCGGTACCGGATTTCTTGGATCGGCCAGCAATTTGGCCACCATCGTCTCGAATTCCGGACAGCCGGCATTGATGCCCGTGGTCACGCCGAGATTGGAGGGACTGTTGTTGTTGTGGCACTGCGTGTCGGCGCCTGTATGCAGGAATGCCAGATCGGTCGGCACGATATAGGCAAATCCCAGCGTGGGATCGTTGACCGAAGTCGTGTTTGGATTGGCAAACCCTCTCAGCGCGCCATTGATCTTGACCGAGTACCAAGTCAATTGAAGATCGAGGCCTCTCACATATTTGGTCGGCGCGATTTCGCCGCCGAAGCCCCAGTTCATCGCGGTTTCGGGATGAAGCTTCGCGCCATAAGTATGGATATATTTGCGGAAATCGGAATTGATCGCGGTTCCGGACGCACCTAGCAGAGCTATGCCTACCGGGAGTGCCTGCGCACCGCAATTCACCCCGGATGTTCCGTTGTTCGAGGTCACTCCGCCCCAGCCGGTCAGCCCGCCTCCCGGATTGATCAGGCGGCCCATGCCCGATTGCGGATCGGCGCCGCATGCCACGTTGATTCCGGATGCTTGGGCGAACAGCGGCGTATTCCAGCCCGCAATGGCGTTCTTCACCAAGCCAGATTCTTCGGCAAAGCTGGGTGCACGGAACGATTGTCCCCAAGCGCCCCTGAAGGTCAGACCGAGATCTTCGGAGACTTCCCAGTTGAAAGCGATTTTCGGATTGCTGGTGCCGCCAACGTCATTGTACTGGTCATGACGCCATGAGCCTTCGATATCCAGTTTGCGGATCAACGGAACGGCGTTGGCATCACCGATGAGGGGCACATTGATCTGGGCAAAGGTGGCCCAAACCTGTTTATGCCTGGCATCGACATTGGTGGGCACCAACAAAGTTGGCGAAGCGGTATTGTCGAGCGCCCTGAAGTAGAAGGAGTGGGTCGTATAGGTGGCGCCCACGGCCATCTTCACCTGACCGGCGGGGACATCGAACAGCGGGCCGTCGAACGTGACGCCCTTTTCATTGACCCAATAATCGGACGTGAAGTTGCGCTCGCCCGTCAAGTAGTTGAGCGTTGACGGCGAATTACACTTAAAGGCGGTCGCATCGCAGAACAGATTGAGATAGGGGACGGCGCCGGGCTTGGTCCAGGTCCCGAGTGCCGGTGCGCTCCCACTTGGCGCCGTTGCGGCGATGGTCCAACCCAGAGCTGCGGATACAGCATTCGGATTGGCTTCTCTCACCCGCGAGGTTTGGCCGTCGAAAGTCTCCGAATAATAAACTTTCCCCGTCCATCCGCCCGGCAGGTCAATGTTCAGCCCGAACAGATAGCGGTCGGCGACTTCCAATGCATTGGTGAAGGAGGGATTTTCGAGCCCCAGATTGTACTGGACGCGCAAATTGGTCGGTGCGCCGCCGGTGGGGTAGTACGGGTTGAATGTCGGAACCGCGACGGCCAAGTCATTGCCCGATGACGGGCTGAGATTTGACGGGTTCAAATATTGGGCGCGACGATTGGTGTAGAAGCCTTCGCCGTAGAAGGAGACATCCTTCGTCAGGCGCTGATCGATGGTGAGGACGCTTGAGTTCTTCTGCTGCGCCGCGTCGTACCAGGCGATTGTGTAGGGGTTAAAGACGTTCTTCGTTCCGCCAGCCGGATTTGTCGAACCGCCATTGGCGGTGTTGGCGCTGAACGATCCCCAATTGATTGTCGCGGCGCTGGAACCGCCAATGGGGCCCACGCCGCCATTGATGGGATTGAAGTTCCCCCCGGAGCCCGCCGGAACGGCCCAACAATTGGTGCAAGTGTGCCCAATCGTGGCGTTGGCAGCACCTACAGATATGGTTCCAGGTATCGATGACCGGATGGGCGTGCGGTCTTCCAATCCCCAGGGCGTGAAGTCGGCCCCGAATCGCGGAACGTCCGTTGCCTTTTGGGGTGTGTTGTCGCCCCACTCATAGCTCAGCGTGATGTCGCCGCCATCCCAAGTCCGGCCCCACAATTGCGAGGCCTGGTAGGCCTGCTTGCCCTTGGAGAACGTGCTGCGCAACTGCGTGATCGCGCCGTCGAAACCACGCTTCAGGATGACGTTGACGACGCCGGCAATGGCGTCCGAGCCATAGGTCGCGGATGCGCCATCCACCAGGATGTCGATGCGGTCGAGCGCAATCGCGGGAATGATCGAGGGGTCGATCGTGCAATCGGCTTCGCCCTGGGGAGGAACGCGATAGCCATCCACCATCAGGAGGCTGCGCGTACCGTCATTCGGGTCCAGATTGCGGATGTTAACGCGGGTTTGCTTGCCGATATTGTTGTTCGCGTTGGTGGCGATGGGGCCCGGCGACACGTTGGCGGAGGGAACCGTCCGGAACAGATCGGCCGTGGTCAGCGACCCGGTCTGGGCGAAGTCCTGCGTGCCGAGATTGGTGACGGGCACACCGACGGCGGCGGCGCCGTGGATGAGCGAACCGGTGACGAGCACCTGCTCGGGCACTTCCATCGCCTGGGCCGTTTGCGCTTGCGCAACCTGCGTTTGCGGCGCCTGCGCCTGGGCACCCATGGTATTGGCCAAGGTCAGGAACGATGCCGAACCCAGGAGTGCAGCCAATTTTGAAGTCTTCGAATCCATAATAATCTTCCCCCGTCGGTGCCGCGTGCGGCGTATGGTTTGGTGCGGCGGATATGGTTCCGCTCAGTTCTTGGACGCGCTCGGAGTTCCCCCTCGTCCTGCGTCTAGGCAAAGAGGCCGTCCGATGCTTTTCGGAAGGCCCAATCGTTCATCAGGTGCTAGACGGAATTCGCTATTTCCCCCGAAAAAAGCGGGGGCGCTGATCAATCCGCGTGACAGAGCCCCAATCCCCGCGACGCTAGAGCCGCGGATTGCACAACCGCTCTGACAAAAGTCAGAGTTGGCGGCCCGCCTTCAAATTGTGTCAAACTGTGTCTTAAATACACCAAAACGTGAGCGGCAGAGGAACTGAACAGGAACTCCATTGGAAACAAGGGGTTCGCTCTTAACCGAGACCTCTTTTCCATCTTGAGCTTGGCCTTACCTGCCGCTTTCGGGAGCCGCGGTTCCGTCCTTCCTGCGATGTACCCCGATGTCTCAAAACAATAATCTTGGTACAATTCTCACACAAATTTGACAGGAGGGGGAAAACCCCTCCGGCGGAGGAGGGGTTCAATGCATGAATTTCCCGAGATTCGTGTGCGTCCTGTCAATGATGTGTCGGCACAGCCCATGCCAGCAGAGAACACGCTCATGCGCAAAGAACAGGAGCGGCTGCGTGACATCGCCAAAATCATCGACTGCAAACCGGGGACAATGCTGTATGCGCAGGGCGATCCGGCGACTTACGTGTACCTCGTTGCCGACGGCATCTTGCGGATAAATCATTGCGACGAAACCGGGCACCGGCAGATACTTGCCTTTCGCGTGCCGGGAGATTTTTGCGGCATTCCGCAAGACCGCCAATATTTCAATTCGGCGGAGGCCGTTTCGAAAGCCACGATCTACCGTTTCGATTGGGACCAGATGCAGCAGGTTTTCCTGGGAGAGACGCATCTTCAGCAGGTTCTGCTCGGAAAGATCCTGCACGACTACCGCCAAGCGCAAATTCGTATTTCCAGTCTTGGTCAGCAAAACACCTGTCAGCGCCTGGCTTCATTCATCCTCGATTTCATCGCGATTCCGGAATTCTTCGAAACGGAACGCGGGTTCCTGACCATTCCGGTGAACCGTTTCGATCTCGCCGATTATCTCGGCACGCGGCCCGAATCCACCGCGCGCGCCTTTGCCAAGCTCGAGGAGCTCGGCCTTATACGCCGCATCACCGCACGGAAAATCGTGATTTTGGACAAGGCCGGGTTGCGCATGCTGAACCGGACGCCACGCCACCATTCCGGGCGCGAGCGGAGCAAGCCATCGTTCCAGCCCATCGCGGAGCCGGTCGCGCAGCACGAATTCGAGCCGGTACACGCAAAATAGGCGCCCGCCACGGACTCTCTCATTCGATGAGATCGACCGAAATCTGCTGACGATTGTGCCGAACCATCAGGCGCACGGCATCGCCGGCATTGACGGCGAGAGGGCTGGGAAAGCGGTGCAGAATTTGCGTCCAATGATTTTCGGTGCGCGGCCCCGATGAAGGGCGGTTTTCGTAATGGCTGAGGCCATCGAGATCGAGGCATATCCACTGCACGAGTCCGGCTGCGACACCGGCTTTCGTCACCGTGACCGACAGGGGGCGGCTTTCCATCGGAAAACTTCGCTCGGCAAGATCGAAGCGCACGAGTTCGAAATCCGCCGACAGCACCTCGTGATCGATATTGTTCATGCTGACCGCGAGAATGGATGGCGCAAATTCGTTGAACGGCGACAAATCGAAACCGTTCGACGGCCCTGCGAACAAGAGCCCTTCAATCTCCGTACCGCCGATCAGAAACGCACGCGCCGCCGCTTGGCGCGGGATGACGATAGCGTCGGCCGTCAAAAGATGCGCATGCGCATGTTCGAGGGCGGGAAGTATGCCTTCGCTGAGAAGATCGCTTGAAAATGTTTCCGTCACCAGAATCTGCGCGCGTTCCGCGAGCGTGCCTCCCACGGTCAGATTGGTGGAGTGGCCGTCAATCACCCGGATGCGCTCCGCAAAACCGTTGCGCGCGATGATCTCCCGCGCCCGCTCTGCAATCAGCGTGACCGCTTCGCATGTGGTCACGCTCGTCGCGCCGGCCCTGGCCGCCATCATGGCAAGAAGCCCGGTTCCGGTGCCGATTTCGAGCACGCGCTTGCCGGGCACGAGCCGCGCAATGGCGTCTTGATAGGCATCGTTGCGCGGCCGGTCGTTCATCATCGCGAAATGCCAGGCCGGAATCACGTCGTTGCACGCGGCGCGCAGATTTTCGCGGGCTTCCGCCAATTCGGGTTTCAATGCCACCGCGCGGCGAAAACTTTCGATGGCTTTGCCGGTCATGCCTTGCGCACGATAGACGACGCCCAGATTGTTAAAGGCGTCGGCGTAATTGGGATCGAGCGCCAGCGCCCGGCGATAGGCCGCAATGGCACCCGCCGCATCGCCCAGCAATTTCAGCACGGCGCCGTAATTGTTGAACATCTCCGGTGTCGCGTCAGGCGCCGCACAGGCGCGCTCCAAATGCTCGCGTGCTGCCGTGTATTTCCCCTGCCGGTAATAGATGCCGCCCAGAAGATGGTTGGCGGCAGAATGGAAGCGGGCGCCATTGAGGAATTGCCTCAACAACTCCGCCGCCTGCTCCAGCCTGCCGGCCTTGAAGTGCTCGAAGGCTTGAAACAGCGCGGTTTGGTCCATCGTGTTTGTCATCCCATCGCCATGATTTCATCCACGGCGCGGCGGGCCTGATCCATCGCGGAATCGGTATAGGCGGCCGCCCCCGAATCCGAATTGGCGATGGCGATGCGTCCAAAGCGCTTGCGGCCGATCACATGCGGCCGCTGATCGGGCGAAATATCGAAATCGTCGAACAGCGGGTTGTATTCATAGGCGTAGCCATGCGCCCAGCGATTGACGGTGATGGCCATAATATCCTGCGCCGGATCGAAGCCTGTGCCATCCAACATGCGTCCCACTTGGCCGCGAATGTTGCGCTCGAAATCTTCGAACGACGTCCCCAGCAGTTCCGCGCGCCCGGCCCGGTGTTGGTCGCGCTCGCTCAGTCCCGGCATGCACGGCGTGCGCACCATGAACAGCAGAATAGGATCGTCCGGCGAACGCACGCTTTTATAGCTGCCGATATCGACGGGCCAGTTCAGCTGAGCGGATGTGAAGTAACTGCCCGGCGCTGAAATCTTCTGCACGCCCAATTTCTTGAAGGACTGCCAGTTGCGCAACGCGACGCTGGTGTAGATCAGCGGCACTTTGACGAGTTCGTGCAGCGCTTTCTTCTGCTCCTCCGGAAGATCGGTGCAGAGATAGGGGATCATCATATTCCAGCTGGCGAGAATGCAATTGGCGGCATGCACGCGGAACAATCCACCGCCGCGGGCATAGACGAGCTCCACGCCTTGCGACGCCGCAGGCTCGCCCATGTTGCGCACACCCACGACCGTGCTGCTGAGCCGGATGCGGACATTCGCACCCGGCCGGTCCAATTCGGCATAATTGGCTTGCGCCGTAACGATGTCGGTAGCTGCAACGCCAGGCATCGCCTTGGGAATCAAATCGCGGATCAGAAGCCGCGCGATGGAGGCATTCCCGTCGGGGAAGTGAAACGTGTCCGAACCGCCATCTTCATAACCCGCCGCGGTATAACCCATGCGGCGATACGAACCGGGTTCGAGATTCAATCCCTGAAAGCCAGGGAAGCCAAAACCCCAACAATCCAGCGCGGGCTCCGCGTCAATGCCGACACCCCATTCGTCATGGGTGATCTTTTGATAATAGGCCAGCGCCACCGGCCCGGCTTTCGCGGCTTTCGAAAGAAAATCGCCATAGCTCATGCGCGAAAGCGCTTCCTTCTTCTGATCCGAGGTCTGGCCGGGAAAATAATCGATCCTTTCGGTTTCGATTCTGAGGATGTCCCGCTTGGCATCTTCCGGCAGCGGCGCCTTGGCGAGAAAGGCCGGCCAATCGACCTGTTCGCCGTCTTCCCGCGCCGGCCCGCCGGTCACCAGCCTGTCGGTGCCGAAGGTCTCCTTGTCGAAGAAGGTCGCAGGCCCAAGCCCGTCGTAAATCTCCGGCCGGTCGCAATCCTTGGAGAGCGCGACGGGATCGATTCCCAGTTGCTTCAGCAAGCCCGACGCGGCGGGGCTGTAAGCGCGCGGACTGTCGATAAGCTCCGTGCCGCCGTTCAACAGATGGAGCTGTCCGTTCAGGCGGAATTCGTTGCGCTTGGCGTGGCCGCCAAAATCGTCGTGATTGTCGAGAATCAAGATGCGCGCATTGGGCCGGGCCGCACGATAGAAATGGGCTGCCGACAGGCCGCTGATTCCGCCCCCCACGATCACGAGATCGTAGACCCCATCCGTGTCGTTGGGCATTTGCGCGGTCTGCCAGAACGTCCCATCGCGCAGGCTGTGCGCGGTTTCGAAAGCGCCTGGATGATTGCCGCGCATGCCGGTGCGGGTGGGTGGATAATAATCGGGCATATCCTGAGGGGCTCCGGACACCGCCGCCGGCGCACAGCCGGGAATGACAGCGCTCGAAAGCGCCGCCGCGCCCATCACCATGCCGTTGAGGAAATCGCGCCGGTCGATTGGGCGGTCCATGCCCAGGTCCCGGTCCTGGGGCGTCTTGCCATTATCGCCGGTGGTCATGGCTGGAAGTTCCCCGCATCAAGATTCGATTTTCACCAAGCTTGACCCGCCGGCCGGGGCGACTCAAGCCGCGGCCGGCGCGGCCGCAACGCAGCATTCTCCCCTGACAATGGCTCTATCGACGATAGCGGGCCCTTGCGTTGTGCCGCGATAGCGGGTGACCTGGGGTGGGAGGAAACAATGAACGTCCACGACACGAAGCGGATATCCGCCGCGGCGCGGCTCGACCGCCTGCCGATCGTTTCCTTTCATCGCCACATCATGTGGCTTTTGGGCTTCTGCTTCTTTTTCGAACTTGGCGACATCAACACCTTCGCCTTCTCGGCACCCGCCATTCGCGCGCAATGGGGCATCTCCATCGGCACGATCGGGTTCATCACGTCGGGCACATTTTTCGGCATGTTTCTGGGTGCGGCGACGGGCGGTTGGTTCGCGGATCAAATAGGCCGCAAGCGCGCACTGATCGCGGCGGTGACATGGTTCAGCCTGTTCTCCTTGTTGAACGCCATGGCGTGGGAACCGGTTGGGCTGTTCCTCGCCCGGCTTTTCACCGGCATCGGCCTGTCGGCGATGACCGCGATTGGCATCACCTATATCGCCGAGATGTTTCCTGCCCGCGCGCGCGGCACGTTCCAGGGCTGGGTGATGGGCATCGGTCTGATCGGCATTCCGGCCGCCGCACTGGCCGCGCGCCTTCTGGTGCCGGCCTTTCCCTTCGGCTGGCGGCTGGTTTTCATTTGGGGCGCGGTGGCCATTATTTTTCCGCTGCTGGCGCGCAGGCTGGAGGAATCGCCTCGCTGGTACGAGAAGCGCGGTCAGTTTGCCGCCGCGGACGATGTGCTGAAGCGCATCGAGGCCGGCGCCGAACGCGAGACCGGTCCGTTACCGGCTCCCGATCCCTTGGTCATTGCGCCGCGAGAGGGCCATTTCACCGAATTGTTCAGCGCCAGGACTCTGCCGCGCACCCTGATCCTGGTGGTGGCCTGGATGTTCCAGACGCTTGGCTTCTACGGCTTTTCCGCCTGGGTCCCGACATTCTTGGTGGAGCACGGCTTCAAGCTGGTGGATTCGCTGACCTGGGCCTTCGCGATCCAGTGCCTGGGCGTTCCGGGCGCCTTTCTGGCTGGTTTCCTGTCGGACCGGTGGGAGCGGAAATATTGGATCACATTGTTTGCGATGCTGATCGCGACCTGCGGGATTCTCTATGGCCTCAGCTCGGAAGCCTTGGCCATTGTCGCCTTCGGGGGGCTGATGACCCTCTGCATTCAGGCCTTTGCACCGCTGCTTTATGCGTACACGGCCGAATGCTTTCCGACCGAAATCCGCAGTTCGGGCACCGGCTTTTCCTATGGGGTCGGGCGGCTGTCGAATGCGTTCGGGCCGCTGCTGATCGCGTTCCTGTTCACCAATTACGGCTACATGACCGTGTTCATCTACATCGCCGCCTGCTGGCTGGTGGTGGCGGTCACTATCGCGTCGCTCGGACCGCGCACCAAAGGCCGATCGCTATAACCCAAATGCTTCAGCGTCTCGGCGGCGGCGGAGGCGGCGGCTCGTCGTAATAGCCATCAGGCGGAGGTGGGGGCGAGGGACGCCGGCCCTGATAGCCGGGCACCTGGTTTCCCTTCGCATACATGCATTGCGCATAGGCGATATCGTAACGCCGTTGCAGGCTGAAATTGGCGCGGTCGGATTGGTTGGCACCGATGCTGCCGCCGACGGCTGCACCGCCTGCCGCGCCAAAAGTTGCCGCACGTCCATCGCCGGTTGCCGCACCCAAGGCGAGACCCAGCGCCGTGCCGACGGCCGCAGCACCAAGCGCCCGGTTGTTGGCCGCCTCGGCCCCGCCCGCAATCTGCCTATGGGCGTAATCCTCACACTCGTCCTGGTCCTGCTCGAAGACTTCGAACGGCTTATAGGGCGCGGGGAAGACACGCACCGAAGGCCCGCGCGGCTCCATGGCGCAGCCGGCGAGAAGGACGGCCGCGCTTACCCCAACGATTTTGGTCACGATCTTGCGCATGAACTACTCCTACCCGGCTGCGGGACGAAAAACCTTGATCCAGATCAGCCCATTTCACTCTTGATATTTGTTCGTCTTGTGGCACAGGCAAGCTGAACCGCAGATGAATTTTCTTTGAGTCTTCATGGCGGTAGAGGCGGACGCATTCGTCGAATTTGCCGCTGGGCCGCCATCGCGGGGCGGCATTGTCCCGCCAGCCGAGCAAACGGGTTTAAATTCGTACACGGACATTTCGCGGCGCAATATTGCAGGCACGAGAGTTTCCAGCGCGGCCGCCGGCCCACACAGGACAGGCGGCCAATCGATGCCGGACATACGGCTTTTCAGCTGCGACCCGAGGGATCGCGAGCTTTCACCCGCGCCTCAACCCGGCGCGCGGATGTAATCGTTCTTGCCAAGCTCCACGCCATTGTGGCGCAGGATCGCGTAGGCTGTGGTGACGTGGAAAAAGAAATTCGGCAGCGCAAAGCCGGTGAGATAATTTTCGCCCTTGAAGCTGCGCGTTTGGCCGCCGAGCGGAATCGTGACATCGCGGTCTTCGGAGCCGTCGATCTGGGACGGCTTGAATTCGTTGACGAGACCGATGGTCCGGGCGATGCGCGCTTTCAGCTGCTCGACAGTGGTTTCGGTGTCCTCGATTTTCACCGGATCGGCACCGGCGAGCCGCGCCATGGTGTTCTTGGCAAAATCGCAGGCGATCTGCACCTGCCGGGCGAGCGGCAGCATGTCGGGATAAAGCCGCGATTGCAGCAGCACGGAGGGATCGACTTTCTTCGTTTCGGCATAGGCTTGCGCCTTGTCCAGGCAGGCGGACATCGCGGGCAGCATTTGCAGGAAAATCGGCGCCGAGGCGCGGTACATGGAAATGGCCATGGGGAACTCCGTTGGGGGTGTCGTGGAACTCTCTCAGTCTATGCGGGTTTGGTGTCGGGGGTTAGCCCCGAACGCCACGCTGGCCATACAACAGGGGGACTCGCAAGGCTATGGTGCGAGCATGAGAGCGATCTTCCGGTTCCACGCACTGATCCTGGCGGGCACAATCCTGCTGGCACCGCCGCCAGCCGGATCTGCCGAATCGAACGCCGCGCTGGAAGGACGCTGGACGGCGGAACAAAGCGGTGCCGTTTCCGCTGACTCTGCGCCTGCGCTTCTGACGTTCTCGCGCGCCAACGGCGTGCTCAGCGGGACCATGCGCCGGGGCGCCGATGAGATCCCGCTGTTCGATGTGAAGGAGACGGGAACCGATGTTTCGTTCACCGCCGTCATCCCGGGAACGCCCTATGTTTCGGTCCATTATATCGGCACCCACAGGGGCGATGAGATCCGGTTCGTCGGCTCCGGGGACAATCAGGCCGCTTATGCCCTGACCGCGCGCCGGATGGTGGCCACAGCCGAGCCCAAAGACACGCCCGTAGCGGCTCCTGCTTCCATGGCGCAACCAGCACCCGCTGCGCCGGTGGCGCAACCGGCCCCGCGTGTCGCATCGCTCGCTCCGCCGCCGCCCTCGCCAAGCATTGCGCCCCCGCCCAGCGCGCGACTTGCCCCTGCGCCCGCGGCAGGACCGTCGCCGAAGCTTCCGCTCCCGCCCTTGCGCGATGTGCCTCCGGGCACCGGGTTCAAGACGCCGCCGATGGGATGGGCGACCCGCGAAAAGCTCGGCACCGATATGGAGGATGACGACATCCGCCAGGCCGCCGAGGCTTTGGAAGAGACGAAATTGCGCGACATCGGCTACAGCTACATCGAAGTCGACGATGGCTGGCAGGGCATGCGCGATGCCGGCGGCATGCTTCACGCGGGCGCGAAATTTCCCGACATGAAAGCGCTCGCCGATTATGTCCATTCCAAGCAATTGAAGTTCGGCTTGCAGCTTTCGGCCGCGCCGAAAAGCTGTGGCGGGTTCGAAGGCAGCTATGGCCATGAAGCGGAGGATGCCAAGCTGCTTGCGTCGTGGGGTATCGATTATGTCGTCTATGATTGGTGCGGCGCCGATGCGATCTATCCGACCCAGGCAGAGCAGCAGGCGGCCTATCAGAAGATGGGCGAGGCCTTGCGCAATTCGGGTCGCGACATCGCGTTGGTCATGAGCCAGAATGGCGCCTTCGATGTGGCGCGTTGGGGAAGCAAGACCGGCGCCGCGCTGTGGCGCACCGGCGCCGATATCAAAGACAATTGGAGTTCGGTCGCCGAAGCCGGTTTTGCCGCGAATGGCAAAGAAGGCTTCGCGGGCGCCGGTCATTGGAACGATCCCGGCCTTCTGCAGACCGGCAATGGCGGCATGACGCCGGATGAATATCGCACGCAGTTGAATTTGTGGGCGCTGATCGCAGCACCCATGATGCTCGGCAATGACGTGCGTATCATGACGCGCGACACGCTTGCCATGCTCAGCAATCGCGAAGTCGCCGCCATCGATCAGGACCCGCTCGGACGTCCGGGAAAACGCATCGCGCAATATGGCCAGGTGGAAGTCTGGGCGCGCCCCCTCGCCGATGGAGCCATGGCGGTGGGCTTCTTCAATCGTGGCAATGGCAGCGCGCCCGTCGGCGTGTCATGGGAACAGCTTGGCATCGAGGGTCCGCGCAAGGTGCGCGATGTGTGGCGGCACCAGGACGCCGGCAGCGCGAATGGACGCTATGTCGTGTTCATCAGCGGCCACACGTCGCTGCTGATGCGCTTGAGCCGTTGAACCGCGTCGCTGCTTCTCTGGCTACGTATCCGCCAACGATCTTTCGCTGCCGATGCACGCCATGTATGCTGGGGCCATGACGAAACTCTTGGACAAAGCCCTGGAAACGGTTCGCCAATTGCCGGCGAGCACGCAGGATGAAATCGCACGCGCCATGCTGCATCTGGCAACGCGTGACGAAGTGCCTGAACCCATCGATGCGGCGCATCTGTCCGCGGTGCTCGAAGGGTTGTCACAGGCAAAACGAGGAGAGTTTGCAACCGACGAGGAGGTCGAGGCTGCGTTGCGCCGCTTTGACCCGTGAAGCTTCGCTTTTCGTACCGCGCGCTCCAGGATCTCGCGGGGATTGCCGATTACATTCGGGTTGCAAATCCGAAAGCGGCCGAAGATGTGCGCAGCGCCATTATCGAATCGCTTCAGAATCTAATTCTCTTTCCGTCTCTGGGCCGGCTGCAATCGACCGAAAACGTGCGCAAATTCATCACGCGCAAATATCGCTACATTGTTTACTACACCGCCGACGAACCGGCCGACGAGATCATCATTCTTACGATCCAACATCCCGCGCGCGATCGCGAATTCGCAAACGACTAAGCAAACCTTGCAGGCTCACTGCGGGAGATAGCGCTCGTTCAAAATGCGCGTCAGCAGATTGGCGGTGGCAAATCCGTCCGCGGCAAGGCCGCGCGCTTTTTGATAGGCCCGGATCGCCGCCCGCGATTGGCGCCCGAGCATGCCGTCCGTTCCGCCGGTCGGGAAACCCAGCGCGGTCAGGCCTTCCTGCAGCGCCGTCCGGCTGGATTCATCGAGCGGCGCTTCATCGAGCGGCCAGCTGGCCTGGACTCCGAATGTCGCGCTCGTCCCTTCGCTTCTGAGCCGATCCGCCAAAAGGCCGATGGCCAGCGCATACGACGTCGCCGCGTTGTATTTCAGGATGACGTAGAAATTGTTGCGCACCAGAAAGGCCGGGCCGCGATAGCCCGCCGGAAGAAAAATCGCCGTGCTGCCGGCGTCATCGCCCAAGGGCTCGCCGGAAATCTTGCGCACGCCCAGACGCGCCCATTCGACGACCGGTTTGCGATTGTCGGTGTCGGCGAGTTCATAGGGGAACCCTTCGGGCAATTGCACCTCTTCGCCCCAGGATTCGCCGCTGCGCCAGCCGGACTGTTTCAAATAATTCGCCGCCGAGGCGAGCGCATCCGCCGGCGAGTTCCAGACATCGCGCTTGCCGTCGCCATCGCCATCGACCGCGCGTTCCAGGAACGTCGTCGGCACGAATTGCGTATGCCCGAAAGCCCCCGCCCAGGAGCCGGTCATGGTTCGCGGATCACGCCCTTCGATGTCGGCGATTCTCAATGCCGCAATGAATTGCCGCCGCCCGTACTCGATCCGCGGCCCGTCATAGGCAAGGGTCGCCAAAGCCTCGAACAGATTGAACGTGCCTTCATTCTGGCCATAGCCCGTCTCCAGCCCCCAGATGGCGGTCAGGATTTCGGGCGGTACGCCATAATCGCTCTGAAGCCGCGCAAAAAGTTCGGCATTGGCGGCGATCTGCTGGCGGCCGCGGTCCACCCGCATGGGCGAAATCGCCCCCGCCAGATATTCCCAGACAGGGCGGACGAATTCGGGCTGCTTTTCGTTCAGCTCCTCGACCCGGGGGTTCACGTGAATGTCCGAGACCGCCCGATCATAGGTCGCGGCCATCACGCCGGCCTTCAGGGCCTCGGGGCGGAAATCCTGCAGGAACGCGGCAAAGCGCATCTCCTCTTCGGGTTTGACCACGGGAATCGGCACCATCTTCGGCGCCCGGGCAGCCTGGACGGGCGCCCAAGCGAACAGGCCCATCGCCAGCGCTGCCAAAAATTCCCGATGCCGAAGCGTCAGGCCCATTTTCGCAACCCTCACCCTCCCTGCTGGCCGGTAAAGGGATGGCCGGTGACGATCGACACCAGATGCGCCGCCATCAGCAGGATAACGACAATACAGACCATCTGGACCACATGGTAGTTGATCATGCGGACCTTGAGCGGCTCGGCCGGCTGGCGGGCCCGCCAATTGGCGAAACCGAACATGCAAAGCATCACCACCACAACGGCAAGCGTCGTGGTTAAACTCAAATCCATGCCTCTGCTCCTCCCCCGTTTCCTGCCAAGATGCTTTTGCGGCAAAGGTGGTTGACAGGCCTTCGCCGCATGCCTAGGTTCCCGCGCCTTTTGGCAGATTTGACGGCATCTTAACACCGGAGACGACGATGAAAGTGCGCAATTCTCTGCGCTCGCTGAAAAAGCGCGATAAGGACTGCCGCGTCGTGCGCCGGAAGGGCCGCGTCTACGTGATCAACAAAAAGAACCCCCGCTTCAAGGCGCGCCAGGGCTGATTCACATCGGCTTGCTTTCGCAGCCGGCCCTATCGCTTCGGTAAGGGTTTTTGGCTAGCATGCCTCTATGCGCCAGATGCTCCTGAGCCTGCTGCTCATTGCGCCCCTCGCCACAACGGCCATGGCGCAGTCTTCGCCTGCCCCGATCAATCCGCATCAGCTCCCGCCCCAGGAGCAGGTTCCCGACCTGCAGCTGATCCCGCCCGGCGGTCCTGGCGGCAACCAGCCGAAGGACGCGCCCGGCAAGGCCGCGCCCGCCCAGCCGGGGGCACAGGCCGCCCGTCCGGGACGGCCGCCGCCCAAGGCGCCCGAAACCGACGACCAGCTCCTGACCAAGCTTGCCAAGGCTCCCGATCAACGCGCCGCGCGCCCTCTCGAGCGGGAACTGAAAGCCCGCTGGGCGCATTCGGGCAGTCCTAGCGCCGATCTGCTGCTCAAGCGCACGGATCAGGCGATGGAAGCCCATGATTTCGATACGGCGCGCGAGATCGCGGTGAAACTGACGAGCATTGCGCCGAATTTTGCCGAAGCCTGGCATCGCCGCGCCACGCTGGCCACGCAAAAAGACGATTACGAGGACGCGATCAACTCCTTGCGCCGCACGCTTGCATTGCAGCCCAAGAATTTCGCCGCCCTCGCCGAACTCGGGGAAATTTTAGAGGAATACAACGACAAGCCTCACGCGCTTGACGCTTATCGCCAAGCCAAGGCCATCGATCCCTTCCTCGAGGGACTGACGGACCGCATCCGCGATCTGACCAAGTCCGTCGAAGGCCAGGGTATCTGATTTCTTCGAGGGTCCCATGCCGTCCAAGCTTCCCCTTCTCGCCGCAACGCTTGCGCTTCTCGGCCTTGCTGCGCCTTCGGTCGCCGAGCCGACGCTGGTCGGCATCTGGTACAGCCCGTTCCAGCCGGACGAGCCCAACGTGATGTCGCTGATCGAATTCAAAGCTGACGGCACGTTTCACGAAGAATTCCGCAAATGCGAAAATGGCGAGTTCGTCGGCTTCCAGACCGAAGCCGGCACCTGGTCGATTTCCGGCGATGTGGAACACATCAACGCCAACCTCATCAATGGCGATCCCGCCACCGCACAGGCCGACTACAAAATCGTGTCGCTGACCGACACCGAAAAGCGCATTCGGATGGACTCGCAGGGTTTCGAATTCATCGGTCACCGGGTGCTGGATTTCGAATTTCCCACTTGCGCGACGGGAACCTAGGCGGTGTTCGTGCCACGCGTGATCGTAGCCGGTTTGATCCTCGCCGCATCGCTTGCGGTGCAACCCTTTGCGCATGCCGCTCCGGCGCCGGCAAACGAAACCGCCACATCGCCCTTTGTCGGTTTCTGGTATGGCGTCGGCGAGCCCGACGATCCCAGCATCTCCTATATCGATTCCTATCACGCCGACGGCACGTTCAATTCCGAATTCCGCAAATGCGAGAAGGGTGAAGTTGTCTGGCACCAGACCGAAAGCGGGAAATGGTCGGTCGTGGACAATGTGCTTCGCATGGTGTCGGACATCATCGACGGCAAGAAGACGAAGTTCGACAATTCCTATGTGATCGAATCACGGACGCGCGATGAATTCCACGCCCATCTGCACGATCCCGATTATCTGTTCGTCGAGAAGCGCATCCCGAAATTCGAATTCCCGCCCTGCTATGTCGGCGCCTGACGGGTTATTTCGCGCGCCTGCCGATGCAGCCTATGGCCCTTTGCGCGTGACGAATGCGACGCGCAGCATGTTGGTCGCTCCCGGCGTCCCCAAAGGCAACCCTGCCGTGATGACGACACGCTCGCCCGGTTTGGCGAAGCCTTGCGCATAAGCGATCTGACAGGCGCGTTCGGCGACATCGTCAAGGTCGTGCGCGTCCTCGGTTTCCACGCAGTGAAGCCCCCAGGCGAGCGTTAATCGCCGCGCCATCGCCTTGATCGGGGTCAGCGCCAGGATCGGGGCCTCGGGCCGCTCGCGCGCCGCACGCAAGCCCGTCGATCCCGATTTGGTCCAGCACACAATGGCGGCTGCGTTGATCGTGTGGGTGACATCGCGCACCGCGGCCAACAAACCGTCGGCAATGGTGGCTTCGGGCACCTGCCGCTGCGCGGCGATAATCGTGTGATATAGCGGATCGCTCTCCACCGCCTGGGCAATGCGGTCCATCATGGCGACCGCCTCGGCCGGAAACGCGCCCGATGCGGTTTCCGCCGACAGCATCACCGCATCGGCCCCTTCGAACACCGCATTGGCGACGTCGGACACTTCGGCGCGCGTCGGCACGGCCGTGTGGATCATCGATTCCAGCATCTGGGTCGCGACCACCACGGGTTTGCCCTGACGCCGGGCTTCCCGAATGATCTGCTTCTGGCGTCCGGGGACGGCTTCGAGCGGCAGCTCCACGCCGAGATCGCCGCGCGCCACCATAACCGAATCGGACAGGCTTATGATCTCGTCGAGCGCATGAAATGCCGCGGGCTTTTCCAGCTTGGTCATGACGCCCGCCCGTCCCGCAGCCGCCTTGCGCAATTCGGCCACGTCATCGGGGCGCTGCACGAACGACAGCGCCAGCCAATCGATGTTCAAGGACAGCGCATAATCCAGATCGCTGCGATCCTTCGGCGTCATCGCCGGAATCGGCAGCAGCGTATCGGGCAGATTCACGCCCTTATGATTCTTGACGAGCCCGCCCTGCAGCACCGTCGCGTCGATGCGCGAATCGGTCACCGACTCGGCGACGAGACGCACCTTGCCATCATCGATCAGAAGCACCGAACCGGGCTTGAGCGCGGCGAAGATTTCCTGATGCGGCATCGGAAGGTGCGCGGGATCGGGCGCCGTCTCGGCCCGCACCAAGGTGACCGTCTTGCCGGTTTCGAGCCG
>DATARE010000174.1:0-7000 GCA_036264295.1 Micropepsaceae bacterium
AGCATGGCGCGTTCATTCGGCCCCAATTCGCGCACCTGTTTTACATAATCCGCAACTTCCTGATCCACGCGCACCGCCTGCGGATAATCGGTGGCGAACACGAGTTGCTGCAGCGCCACTTCATTCATGCCGAAGCGCACCCATTCCGCGCCCCACGCGCCCGCATGATCGGGACCCGCCCAACCCGCGCAATCATAATAGAGCCGCTGCTCCAGATAATGATCGAACGGCTTGGGCGGACGGCGATTGTGGCCTTTCAATTGCGAGGTGCCCCATTTGTCGCGCTGCTGAAACCCGCGCACGCGTCCCAAAAAGCGTCCGATCCCGCCGGCGAAATGCGCGAACTGGATGTTCAGATTGGGAAGCTCGTCGAGCAAGCCGCTGTTGATCAGCCGCACCGTCGCAAGCTGAAGCGAGAATTCCCAGCCCAGCATGCGTCCCAAATCGTCCGCATACACCATCGGCCAATCGATCACCCGCGGCAGCGGATGAATGAACACATACATGTTGAGATCGGCCGCCGCCTTCCAGAACGGGCGCAGCTCCGGCGCATCGAGCGGCAGGCCCTGCATCTCGGATGCGATCACCACACCGGGGAAGCCCAGCTCGACCTTGCAGCGCTTCAATTCCGCCGCCGCTTCGGCCGGCTTCAGCGCGGGCACATGGGCGAGCCCAATGAAGCGGCCCGGGTGCTTGCCCTCGACCTGTTTCATGTCGTCATTGATGGTGCGGCAAATGCCCAGATCGGGCTGGTCGAAGCCCACCATGCTGGAAAGCACCGCCGCGTCGATGCCGGCCAGATCCATCATCCGCACATGGGCATCGATATCGCCCAGCAGCGGGTTCAAAAGGTGCATCGGGTTGCCCCGCTCGTCGATGCCGACGGAAACCGCGTCTTTCCTGCCTTTGAGCAACGCTGGCGGAGTGTAGTGATGCTGAAAATCGATGATCATGAAAACTCCTGGGGGGACCAATTGAGTTGTGTCGGTTAGCTCATGCCATGCCCCATTTGCCTTGCCAACGCAGCATAGAAAAGCACGACATGTGGTGCGGCAGAACCCCTTGAACGCCATTGTGTTGTTCGCCGGCGAAGATGGAGTGGGCCCAAGCGGCATGCCGAATAGGAACTTTGAGCCTCCGCCTCCATTTTTTCGCGGAATTCGTGGAGAATTTTCCCGAATTCGGGGCGTTGTGCGAACAAACGGTAATTTTATTTGCTGCAAATGGCGGTGCGTTGAGGCGGCCGCTTTGCAGGCCCCCCACTCCACAGGCTAAAAAGGCGGTTCGTTTCGCGGAGGATAGTTCCATGAACCCGTTCGCTCCGGTCCATTTCGCATCCGATCCCTATTTCCACGACATCATCCGCGAAATGGAGGCCATCGCGCCGAGGGGCGCGTGCGTCGATGGCCTCATCCTTCGACAGGCTCAGGATGAGGGAGCTCGGACTCAGGGTGAGGATTCACATCTGGGCCGGCGGCAATTCCTGAAGCTCGCCGGCGGCGCCGGTGCGGGTCTGGTGCTGGCCTTCTCCGCCGGCGGACCGTTCGCGAACGGCGCCAAAGCCGCGACCAACGCCAATGGCGATCACATCTTCAACGCCTATGTCCGCATCGCGCCATCGGGCGCGATCATCCTCTACAACAAGGCCCCCGAAATCGGCCAAGGCATCAAGACGTCCTTCCCGATGATCCTGGCCGAACATCTGGATGCCGATTGGGCCGATGTGCAGATCGAACAGGCGCCGATCAATCCCGCAATCTATGGCCGCCAGAGCGCGGGCGGTTCGCGTTCCACGCCCACGGGCTGGGAAGCGCATCGCCGCGCCGGCGCCGTGGCGCGCGCCATGCTGGTTTCGGCCGCCGCCAAGGAATGGGGCGTACCCGAAGCGGAATTGAAGACCGAGAAGAGCACCGTCATCCACGCCGCCAGCAACCGCCGCCTGAAATATGGCGCACTCGCCGAAAAGGCCGCGGCGCTGCCCGTGCCCGATGAGAAAACCATCCCGCTGAAAGCGCGGCATGAGTACACGCTGATCGGCACGCGCGTGATGGGCGTGGACGTGCCCAAAATCGTCACCGGCCAGCCGCTCTACGGCATCGATCAGGTACAGCCCGGCATGGTCTATGCGACCTATACCAAATGCCCCGCGGTCGGCGGAAAGGTCGCCAAAGCCAATCTCGACGAAATCAAGACAATGCCCGGCGTGAAGGATGCCTTCGTGATCGAAGGCAATGGCCGCCCGTCCGAGCTGATGCCGGGCGTCGCCATCATCGCCACCAACACTTGGGCCGCGTTCAAGGCCAAGCGCGCGCTGAACGTCAGTTGGGACGAAAGCGCGGCTTCGAAGGATTCCTGGACCGGCTTCATGGCGCAGGCCAAGGCGATTGCCGCGAAGCCGCCCGCCGCCACGCTGAAACAGGCCGGCGATGTCGATGGCTCGTTTCTGGGGCGCAAGACGGTGGAAGCGTTCTACGCCTATCCCTATCTGTCGCACGCGCCGATGGAGCCGCAAAATTGCACCGCGCTGTGGAAGGGCGATTCCATCGAGTTCTGGGCGCCGACCCAGGCCCCGGATCGCGCGCTCGATCAGATTGCGGAATTGGTCGGCGTCGACAAAGGCAAGGTATTGATCCATCAGGTGCGCGCCGGCGGCGGTTTCGGCCGGCGGCTGTCGAACGATTACATGTGCGAAGTCGCGGCCATCGCCAAAAAAATCGGCGTGCCGGTGAAGCTGCAATGGACGCGCGAAGACGATTTCGCGCATGATTTCTATCGTCCCGGCGGCTTTCATCAGATGAAGGGCGCGGTCGATGCCAAAGGCCGTCTCGCCGCCTGGTCGGATCATTTCATCACGGTGTCGGGCGATGGCAAGCAGCCCAATGCCAGCGCGAATATGGAAACGGAAGCCTTTCCGGCTTCGGTGCTGGCCAATATGCGCGTCGGCCAGACTTTCCTGGCTTCGACCACGCCCACCGGCCCGTGGCGCGCACCGCGCACCAATGCCATCGCCTGGGTGATCCAGTCCTTCATGCATGAGATGTCGAGTGCGGCGGGGCGCGATCATCTGGAATTTCTGCTCGAAACCATGGGCGAGCCGCGGTGGCTCGAACCCAAGGATGAAAGCGCGCTCAACACCGGACGCGCGGCCGCGGTGATCAAGCTCGCCGCCGAGAAAGCCGGCTGGGGCAAGCCCATGCCGAAGGGCCGCGCGCTCGGCCTTGCCTTCTTCTTCAGCCATTCGGGACATTTTGCCGAAGTCGCCGATGTCAGCGTGGATGCCAACAAGCGCGTCACCGTGCACAAGGTGACGGTGGCCGGCGATATCGGACCTGTCATCAATATGAGCGGCGCGGAAACCCAGGTTCAGGGTGCGGTGATCGATGGGCTCTCCACCATGCTGGGGCTGGAGATCACCATGGAGAACGGCCGCGTTCAGCAGGCCAATTACAACAATTATCCGATCCTGCGCATGGCCCATGCGCCCGAAGTGGAACCGCATTTCATCCAATCGGAATTTTCCCCGACCGGATTGGGCGAGCCTGCCTTGCCGCCGCTGGCGCCTGCCGTGTGCAACGCCATCTTCTCCGCCACCGGCCATCGCATCCGCCAGCTTCCCCTGATGCGGGAAAACTTCACGGTGTGACGAAGGACGAATAGGGCGTGGGGCGGCGTCCTAATACATCGGGCGTTCGTCACCGCAGCCGGAAACGCCCCGGGCGTCGCCATTACCGGCATCACTTCACGCCCCGACGCTGATGGCTTTCGGCTTCTTGTCGTCTTTTGACCTCCCACCGAGCCAAATTCGCAGCCGATCAAGGTATAGGTAAACCACCGGCGTTGTGTAGAGCGTCAGCAACTGGCTCAGAGCAAGACCGCCGACCATGGCATAACCCAAGGGCTGGCGCAGTTCCGACCCAGTCCCGCCAAAAATCGCAAGCGGAAGACCCGCCAATAATGCAGCAACGGTCGTCATGACAATCGGACGGAACCGCAACAGACAGGCTTCGCGGATTGCCGCATCAGGCGGCAAGGAGCGGTCACGTTCTGCGGCAATCGCAAAGTCCACCAGCATGATACCATTCTTCTTGACGATGCCGATCAGCAGAACAATGCCGATCATACCAATCATCGATAGGTCCATATGGCCGATGCGAAGCGCCAGCAATGCGCCAACGCCGGCAGAAGGCAGAGTGGACAATATTGTCAGCGGGTGGATGAAGCTTTCATACAGCACCCCAAGAATAATGTAGACGACCACAAGCGCAGCAGCGACCAGGACGAATTCATCCGACAGCGCGGTCTGGAAAGCTTGGGCATTTCCCGTGAATGAACCGACCACCGTGCCGGGCAGGCCGATCTCCCGAGCAGCTTGTAGAATCGCCTGAACGGCCTGACCAAGTGCCACGCCATTGCGAAGATTGAAGGACAGAGTAACGGCGGGAAATTGGTCTTGGTGGGTAACAGATAGCGCTCCCACCGGACCACTATCCGCTGTCACCAGCGCGGAGAGCGCGACGGCTGCGCCCGTAAGCGGGGATTTGACATAGAGGCGGTCGAGAGAAGCAAATGAGCCTTGGAGTTCCGGCGTGATCTCCAACACGATCCAGTACGTGTTCAGTTGCGTGAAATACTGAGTAACCTGACGTTGCCCATAGGCATCATTCAGAGTGTCATCAATCGCCTGTGGTGAAATTCCGAATCGCGATGCCTGGTCGCGGTTGATGATGAGCTTCAACTGCGGAGCGCTGGCGAGAAGATCGCTTGCGGAATCGGTGATTTCCGGGAGGGTTCGCATCTTGTCGAGCAGGCGCCCTGACCATTCCGTCAGCTCCGCGAGATTGGTATCTTTGAGCGTGTATTGAAAATTACCGCGCGCAGCCCGGCCACCCACGGTGATGTCCTGTGTGGATGTGAGTGCAAGACTGGCACCCTCCACCCGAGCGATCTGAGGCCGTAGCCTGTCTATAATCTGAGCGGCCGTGCGGCTTCGCTGGTCTCGCGGCTTCAATGCAATAAAAAAACGCGCGGTATTTGCCGTTTGCGCATTGCCGTTGCCCCCGATGCTGCCGGTCTGAGAAGCAAATCCGGCAATGTCCGGGTCTTTCAGAAGAACCCCGCCAAGTTCGCGTTGCAGACGCATCATCTCCTCAGGAGATACTTCTTGAGCGGCTTCCGCCAAGCCTTGCAACATGCCCGTATCTTGGATCGGGAAAAACCCCTTGGGAATTTGGACGGCCATCGCAACTGTCAACCCAATCGTCAGTAGAAACACCGCAAACGTAATTGCGTGATGGCGCAAAGCGATATCAAGGGTCCGTCCGTAAAAGCTTTGCAAAGCCCCGAGCCAACTTTCGCGAACAGGGGACGACGTGCGGTCGCTCGATCTCAACTTCATGTAGCGAGCGCATAGCATTGGAGCGAGCGTCAGGGACACCAATGCCGAGACAGCAATCGCAGCAGTCACTGTGAGCGCGAATTCCCTAAAAAGCCGCCCCACAATTCCACCCATGAACAACAACGGTATGAACACAGCGACGAGCGAAATGCTGATAGACAGAACTGTGAAGGCGATTTCGCGTGACCCACTTAGGGCCGCCTCAAGAGGCGATGCTCCCCGCTCAATGTGACGATAAATGTTTTCGACGACCACTATTGCGTCATCGACCACGAAGCCAATCGCGATGGTGAGCGCCATAAGGGACAAATTGTCGAGGCTGAAATTCAGCGCGTACATCGCAGCGAATGCGCCAAGCAGCGCGAGCAGGATCGTGATGCCTGAAATCGCTGTGGCCCAAACATTGCGCAGGAAAAGAAACAAGACGGCGATGACAAGTCCGAAGGTTAGAGCAAGCGTAAACCCTACGTCGGCGACAGAGGCACGGATCGTATTTGTGCGGTCGAGAATGGTTGTGACGGATATTGCGGGCGGGATGTTTGCGGTAAGGCGCGGCAGCAACGCCTTGATACGCTCAACCGTGTCGATGATGTTTGCGCCCGGTTGTTTGTAGATATTGAGCAAGATTGCGGGAGCATTGTTATGGAACGCGGCAGCGTAGCGGTCGGTAGCCCCGGAGATTGCGTGCCCTACGTCACGTATCCGAATCGGACCATTGTTTCGGTATGCGATTATCAGGCTGTCGTATTGCGCCGCGTCCGTGATTTGGTCGTTGGCGACTATCGTAAAGCTTTTCTTTGAGCCGGTTAGCGTGCCCTTTGCAGCATTGCTGGTTGAGGCCACGACCGCGCTCCGAACCTCTTCGAGAGTAAGTCCGCTTGCGGCCAGTTTGGCTGGATCCACTTGGATACGAATCGAGGGCCGCTGCTCGCCGCCTAGGGAGACCTGGGCCACTCCCGAAATTTGAGCTATCTGTTGGGCGAGAAAATTGTCGGCATATTCGTCCACGGTCGTGATTGGCAGCGTGTCGGAGCGCACCGACAACATTAAAATGGGCGCGTCGGCGGGGTTGAGCTTCTTGTATGTCGGCGGGGACGTCATGGATTGCGGCAAGGTCTTACCCGCAGCATTGATTGCCGCTTGAACATCTTGTGCGGCTGCATCGATGTTGCGGCTGAGATCGAATTGGAGTGTTACCGAGGTTGCGCCAAGTGCGCTGAAGGACGTCATATCGGTGACACCGGCAATCTGCGCGAACTGGCGTTCAAGCGGCGTCGCAACGGATGACGACATCGTTTCGGCACTTGCGCCGCTGAGTGTGGCTGTGACGAGAATGGTCGGAAAATCGATTTGCGGCAGCGGCGCAACGGGAAGCCGTGGCAGAGCAGCCAATCCTAAAAATGCCAAACCTGCCATCAACAGGAGTGTGGCAATCGGGCGGCGGATGAACGGTTCGGAAAGATTCACTTCGCACCCTTGACGAAGGGCTGCGTGAACGGGGCGGCCGTTATCGGTACGCCAGGATGCAGCTTGTACTGTCAGTCGGTCACGACGGTTTCGCCGTTGGTAAGGCCGCCCGTTACGATTGTAAGATCATCTGTTGTG
>DATARE010000226.1:0-2719 GCA_036264295.1 Micropepsaceae bacterium
AGATGCATTCGCCTTCATCGTGAGCAGGCGCCGAAGCGCGAACGGCACGCTGGTCGTGGTCACGCATGGGCTGGTCTGCCGTGCCCTCGTCGAGCGACATGCGCAGTTGTCCGAAGGTGTGGCCGTCCCAGAGCGCTTCGACAACACGAGTATCACCGTCATTCATGACGATGCGCCGCACGAGGTCAGCTTGCTCAATTGTACCCGGCATCTCATGACTTCGCTCGAAGCGGACCGCAATAGTGGTGCGGCTTAGACTACGGGTGCGTATGCCCGTTGTTGGCCCAATGCGTCGCTTGGTGCGTTGTTGTCTTTTCGCCTTTGAGTATCCGATTATGGACGGGCAGGAGGCTTTCGCGCTAAAACAAAACGCGAAGTGGGAGATAGGCGCGTGGGTGCAATCCGGCTCTTTTTGGCCTGCGGCGTCGTTTTTGCGCATGCCGCGAGCAACGTACTTCGTGACGCGGGACTGACTGCCGACAAGGAATGGTGGCTGAATATCGTTGGCGGCCGCGCGGTGATCTTCTTCTACATCGTCAGCGGATTTCTGATCAGCTACGCTCTTCATGAAAAATATCCGCCGACGACCAGCGGGAGTCTGACATTTTTCCGCTCGCGCTTCCTGCGCATCTTCCCGCTTTGGTGGGCGCTGCTAATCGTTTGTTTAGTTATCGACGCGCCACCGTGGCCAGCCGAACATTCGCCAATAGTTCTGGTGCCCGCCGTCACGTTGTTCGGCACAGACTGGCTCGTTGCCTTCTGGACATACCCGGCGAGATATTGGGGGACATTTCCATTGGTCTTGCGTGTTGGCTGGACGCTTGGCGCAGAACTCACCTTCTATCTCATCGCTCCATGGGCGCTTCGATCTTCGAAAATAGCCATCACACTTTTCCTGGTATCGGCGATGGTTCGCCTCATGAGCCTCGCCGTTGCCGGGCCGATCCGACTAGAGACGGATTATCTGACGTGGACCTACTACTTTTTTCCAGCGACCCTGATGTTCTTTATGCTCGGCCATTTCGCCAATATGATTGCGCGGTCGCTGCCGCTTGGCGCGACGGCTTCAATCGTGGCATTGGCCCTCGCCGGGTTTTTCTCGTGGCTCGAGCAGCCGATCAGCGTCGATCGGCTGCCGTCATATCTATCGTGCCTATGCTTTGCTGCGGCGCTCCCCGGGCTGTTCGCAGTCACCAAGGACAGCCGCATTTTTAACTTTCTCGGTGACCTGACGTATCCGCTCTTTCTCACACACACCATGACCGTGGCCGTGCTATTCGGACCCTGGAAAATTGCCAGGCCACTCGGCCAATTGTTGTTGGCCGGGGCTGGATATTTCGGCTCACCGGCAATCGGCGGAGCATTGCTTATCGCCGCCATTCTCGGCATCGCCATTCCGGTCGCCGCCGTGGCGCATTTTGCTATCGAAAGACCGGCACGAAAATTGGTAGCGATGTTTCTCTCGCATTGGATGTCGGATCGAATACCCGCACGGGCCTAACGGGCACAATGCCGATGCTGTTCGGCGTGCCGATTCGGCGCCGATTGTTTGCGAAAGCGGAATTTTCATGCTAACCAAATAGTTTCACCTTGGCTCGCGGCGCTATAGTGTGAAAGGCAATGAAGCAATTTGATTTTTCAACTGCCAAGACCAAGGACATAACATCGGCGTTCCTGCATCATAGTTGCGTCTTGCTGCGGAACCTGGTCGACACCGCGGCGCTTGAACGCACTTACGACATGGTTTTGCGGGCATACGCAAGTGTCGACGGCTATCACATCCAACCCGATCATTTACGCCAGTTGGGGATGCCCATGTACTCGGACATCCTGTTCTCCAAGCGTCATTTTGATTTGCTGAGCGAAGTGTTTGGCGGTCACGATTATGAGATCAGTTCCGACACCTGTGCGCGGCGCGTGGGGCGCGTTCGAGCGCCACCACATTGGCTGCCGCCGTTGGGGCCACATCTCGACGCCTTCGTGCATCCGCCGCGATTCACGGTCAATTTCTGGATACCGTTTCAGGAATGCGGAATAGATGCGCCGGGGCTTGGCGTGGTGCACGCTCCCTTTGCCGACGTCCTCTCGTTCACCGGTTACCAGGACGGTGCGGAGGTGTGGAACGATCCGGCGCCGAAAGGAGGTTACAGGTATTTCCGGCCTGAGATGAAGGCGCTGCACCGCAATCACGATCCGGACACGGTTGCCGAGATGCGTGATCGATTTTCCGGCCGAATCTGGACGCCGGCGTTCAGGCCGGGCGATGCCATGATGCTATCCAATTGGACGCTGCATCAAACGCATGCGACGCCAACAATGGTGAAGACCCGAGAAAATATGGAGTTGCGATTCTGGTCCCCCGGATCGCTCCAAGACATCTTGCGTGAGCACGACATCGTATCCCACTGAGATGTCTCCCGCCGCAGTACGCTTCCAAGTACATAGCCGTGATTGCGGATTGCCGCGGCGCCAATTGTCGCTATCGACTCTAAGCGACTGTTGGTGCGGCGCGACGCAACGTCCGCGTTCGGCGTCAGAGCCGGCATTGACCGACTGTAGTCCATCGATCTGAATTTGCGAGTGCGCGCCTTAGTTTCGCTTCCGCGCCGCTCTCCGCTTCTTGCGGCGCTTGGCGGCCCGTTTGCGGCGGCACGAGTCGCAGCGGCAGCCGCCTTCCTCGAAAAAATATTCCAGATATTCCTTGCCGTAGTCGTAGGTG
>DATARE010000264.1:0-9835 GCA_036264295.1 Micropepsaceae bacterium
GAACAGCAAATTGCTGGAAGCTTTAAAATGCAAAGCGAAGGCAAGCTTAAAGTTTTTGACGTGGATGCGTTTTCTGAACTGCTCACCGAAACGGAGCGTTACTGGCTCATTCCCACCGCCGAAGTGCCGCTGACCAATCTCGTCCGCGAACAAATTCTCGACGAGAAGCAATTCCCCTTACGCTTCACCGCCTATACGCCGTGTTTCCGTGCCGAAGCCGGAGCCGCCGGCAAAGACACGCGCGGCATGATCCGCATGCACCAATTCTCCAAGGTGGAACTCGTCTCCATCACCACGCCGGAGCAATCCCAAACTGAGCATGAGCGCATGACGGTTTGCGCGCAGGAGGTGCTGAAGCGCCTCGGCCTGCATCACCGCGTCATCGTGCTTTCCACCGGCGACATGGGCTTCGGCGCCAGGAAAACCTATGACATCGAAGTCTGGCTGCCGGGCCAGGATGCCTTCCGCGAAATCTCCTCCTGCTCCAATTGCGGCGACTTCCAGGCCCGCCGCATGAATGCGCGCTATCGCGCGGCTGGGGAAAAGAACACGCGCTTCGTGCACACGCTGAACGGTTCGGGCCTCGCGGTGGGGCGCACGCTGGTGGCGATCCTGGAGAATTATCAGCAGGCGGACGGTTCGATCCTGATTCCCGACGCGCTGAAACCCTATATGGGCGGCCTCGACCGGATCGCGCGATGAATATTGCAATCCTCATCCTGAGGAGCCCTGCCGGCGATCCTTCGAGACGCGCGCTTGCGCGCGCTCCTCAGGATGAGGCGGCAGGGCGTCTCGAAGGATGAGTCCACGCCGCACCCAGAAGAAACAATTGCGTATCCTCGTCTCCAATGACGATGGCATTCACGCGCCCGGTCTCGTGGTCGCGGAGAAAATCGCCCGCGGCCTCTCCGACGACATCTGGGTGGTCGCCCCAGAAACCGAACAGTCCGGGGCCTCCCATTCACTGACCTTGACGTTGCCCTTGCGTCTGCGCCAGGCGGGGCCGCAGCGTTTTGCGCTTTCCGGCACGCCGACCGATTGCGTGATGATGGCGGGCATCCACATCATGAAGGACCATCTGCCCGACCTCGTGATTTCCGGCGTCAACCGCGGCTTCAATGTCGCCGACGACGTCACCTATTCCGGCACGGTCGCCGCCGCCATGGAAGGCGCGGTGCTGGGCATTCCCTCCATTGCCATGAGCCAGGCGGTCGACGGGAGGCCCGAGGACCTGATCTTCCAATGCGCCGAAAAGCACGGTCCGCCGCTCGTCAAACGGCTGGTGGAAATCGGCTGGCCCGAAGGCGTGTTGATGAACGTGAATTTTCCGCCGCTGCCGCCGGGCAAGGTCAAGCGCGTCATCGTCACCGCGCAGGGGCAGCGCGATCAATCCATGCTGCGCGTGGACGAGCGCGTCGATGCGCGGGGCCGCACCTATTTCTGGGTCGGCTTCAAGCGCGTCTTTGACGATCCGGAGCGCGGCACCGATTTGCACGCGATGGCGGAGGGCTGCATTTCGGTGACGCCATTGCACATGGATTTAACGGAGCTGCGCGAGCAGCAACGCTTGAGCGGCCTGCTCGAAGGCTCGCTTGCCGGTCTTGCACGCAGCGCAAAGACGTCCAGCTCGGCCGCTATCGGCAAGCGCAAGGTGTCCAAACGCTTCCGCAAGGGCGCGTTCTGACGCGATTTCGTTATGCGTTCAGCGTCTTGCCCAATTCGCCCGCGACATCCTGAATGAATTGCCAGGCGACGCGGCCCGAGCGCGCGCCGCGCCCTGCCGCCCAAGCAATGGCGCGAGCGCGAAGCTCGTCTTTGGCAAGCGGCAGCTGGAAATGCGCCGCATAGGCTTCGACCATGGAGAGAAATTCTTCCTGACCGCAATTGTGGAAACCCAGCCATAGACCGAAGCGGTCCGACAGCGACACTTTTTCTTCCACGGCTTCGGAGGGATTGATCGCCGTGGAGCGCTCATTTTCCATCATGTCGCGCGGCATCATGTGACGGCGGTTGGATGTGGCATAGAACAGCACGTTCGATGGCCGTCCCTCGACGCCGCCTTCCAGGGCCGCCTTCAGCGATTTGTAGCTGGTGTCGTCGCGGTCAAAGGAAAGATCGTCGCAAAACAGCAGGAAGCGGCGCGTCTGCCCGCGCAGCCGCCGCAGCAGCAGCGGCAGGGAGACGATGTCTTCGCGATGAATTTCGATCAGCGCCAGCCGGCCGGTTCCGGCAAGCGTGCTGTTCACTTCCGCGTGCACGCCTTTGACCAGCGAGCTTTTGCCCATGCCGCGTGCGCCCCAGAGAAGGGCGTTGTTGGCCGGCAAGCCGTTGGCGAATCGGCGGGTGTTTTCGAACAGCGTGTCGCGGGCGGCGTCGATCCCTTTCAGCAGGCGCAGCGGAACGGCGGCGATTTGGCCCACCGGCACCAATTGAGCGGCCTCGGCCTCCCAGACGAAAACGTCGGCCCCTTCCGGGACGGCGTCCGGATGAGGTGCAGCTCCGGCATGGCGGCGTTCCAGCGCATCGGCGATCCGCGCCAGCAAGGTCTCGATTTTGGCGAAATCCGTGGTCATGCCATTGCCTAGCCCAGGGCGGTTTACGTTGCAAAGGAGAGGCGCAAGGCTATATTCCGCCTGGGCCGGAACCCCAAGAGCCCCCAAAGAGATATAGATGAACCTCAACGATCCCTTTATTTCCACCCTGGTTCCGCTGGTCCTGCTGTTCGGAATCTTCTACTTCCTGTTGATCCGCCCGCAGCAGCAGCGTTTGAAGGCCCACCAGGCGCTGGTGGCGAGCGTCAAACGCGGGGATACCGTGGTTACCGCCGGAGGGTTGGTCGGCCGGGTGGCGAAGGTCAAAGATGACGGCGAGATCATGGTGGAGATCGCCGACAATGTGCAGGTTCGTGTGATAAAAACCACACTTACGGAAGTGCGGTCCAAGGGTGGCGAAAAACCCGAAGGCTGAAAGAACGTGCGGGCGCGTGTGCTTAGGCCCGACGGGAGAGTTCAATGATCTATATCGGCCGCTGGCAGACGATAACCGTTCTGTTCATCCTCCTGATGGGGGCGATTTTTGCCGCGCCGAATTTCCTGTCCGAACGCGTGCGCAGCGCGATGCCGAGCTGGGTTCCGAGTTCCACCATCAATCTCGGGCTTGATCTTCAGGGTGGCTCCTATCTGCTGCTCGAAGTCGACATGCCCGGCGTGGTGAAGGAGCGGCTGGAAACGGTGCGCGGCGATATCCGCGTCGGCTTGCGCAAAGAGCGCATCCTGTTCGACGGCCTGGGCCCCGCGCGGGACAGCGTCAATGTCCACATCATCAACGCGCCGCAGATCGAGGCCGCGCGGAAAATCCTTCAGGATATCGCCTCGCCGCCGGGCACGTTCCTGGGATTGGGTTCGGCCCAATACAACATGACCGATGACGGCATGGGCAATTTCTCGCTTCGTCTGTCGCCGGCCTATCAGCAGCAATTGCAATCGCAGATCGTCAAGCAATCCATCGAAGTGGTCCGCCGGCGCATCGACGCGCTGGGCACGCGCGAACCCACCATCCAGCAACAGGGCGACGACCGAATCCTGGTTCAGGTGCCGGGGCTGAAGAATCCGGAAGAACTGAAACGCGTGCTGAGCACCACCGCGAAAATGACCTTCCGGCTGGTCGACACCAGCGGCAATGTCCAAGACGCTCTGAAGGGCAGGGTGCCGCCGGACGACGAACTGCTCTATGAGGCCGACAAAGCGGGGCAGCCGACGGTGCCTTATCTCGTGCAGCGCCGGGTGATGGTTTCCGGCGACCGGCTGGAACAGGCGGGCTCGGGCTTCGATCCGCGCGGCGGCGAGCCGGTGGTGAATTTCCGCTTCGACACGCGCGGCGCGCGCGAATTCGGCGATGTGACCAAGGCCAATGTCGGCAAGCCCTTCGCCATCGTCCTCGATAACAAGGTGATCTCGGCCCCGGTGATTCGCGAACCGATCATTGGCGGCTCGGGTCAGATTTCCGGCAATTTCACCGCCGAAACGGCGAACGATCTTTCCATTCTGCTGAATGCCGGCGCACTTCCGGCGGCTCTCTCGGTGATCGAAGAACGCACCGTCGGCGCGGAACTGGGCGCGGATTCGGTGCAGGCCGGCAAGCTCGCCTCGCTGGGCGGCTTGCTTGCGGTGATTGCCTTCATGATCGCGACCTACGGGCTGTTCGGCGTGTTCGCGACCCTCGCGCTCGCCGTCAACATGCTGCTGCTGATTGCGGTCCTGACGGGATTGCAGGCCACCCTGACGCTTCCCGGCATCGCCGGCATGGTGCTGACCATGGGCATGGCGGTGGATGCCAATGTGCTGATCTATGAGCGCATCCGCGAGGAGATGCATGGCGGCAAGACGGTGATCGCCGCCATCGATGCAGGCTTCCGGCGTGCCACCGCGACCATTATCGATACCAACATGACCCACGTCCTGGCCGCCGCAATTCTTTATGCGGTGGGCACGGGGCCGGTCCGCGGGTTTGCCGTGACACTGGGCCTGGGCGTCATCACCTCGTTCTTTACCGCTGTCATGGTGACCCGGCTTATCGTCGTCACCTGGCTGCGCCGCCGCCGTCCCAAAGCATTGGTCTTATAGAAACCGTCATCGGTGCGTGGCGGATAGGGGGCTATTCGCTACCGCGGCTATTCGCTCTATAGTTCGCGCATAAGTTTAAAAAACTTCGGGGGCATTTCCATGATCGCGACAATTCTGAGCAACCTTCGGAACACGGTGATCTGCGGATTCGTGATCGCCTTTATCGTCTTCCTGATCTACGCCTTTGCCTATGAATATAACGGCTCGGTGTTTTGGCCGCTGTTCATACGCTGGTTCCACATCATGTCCGGCGTGATGTGGATCGGCCTCCTGTGGTATTTCAATTTCGTCCAGACGCCGACGATGCCGAAAATTCCCGACGAGCTGAAAGGCGGTGTGTCGCGCTTTATCGCGCCGGAAGCGTTGTTCTGGTTCCGCTGGGGCGCGATGGCGACGCTGTTCTTCGGCCTTCTGTTGATGCTGACCAGCGCGGACCCATATTTCTATATCGTCGATGCCTATACGCTGGATGCACGCGAAGGATTTGTCGCCATCAATCGCATCCTGATGGGGATCGGTGTGTGGTTCGGCACCATCATGTGGTTCAACGTCTGGTTCATCATCTGGCCAAATCAGCAAAAGGCCCTGAACATCGCCAACGCCTATCCGAATTTGCAGGCGGCTGATAAGGCGAAGGCCGCCCGTACAGCGGGGCAGTTCTCGCGCGTGAACACGATGCTCTCGGTGCCGATGCTGTTTTGCATGGTGTTGGGCTCGCATCTTTAGACGCGGGACTTCGCGAAAAAGGGGCCGCCGGGTTTGGCGGCCCTTTTTGTTTGGCGCGCAAGGCAAGAACATCTTTAGATTGGGACGAGGCGGCGCCCACGATGATGTCCACCGACCGTTTCGCATCCCTCGAAGCGCTGATCCGAAATACGGATCGCGACCGCTATCTGGCGTCTTTGTTTGCGCCTGCGCATCTGCGCGGTCATCTCTTTGCGCTGTACGCGTTCAATTACGAAATCGCCAAAACGGCAGACAATGTGAGCCAGCCGGTGATGGGGCAAATTCGGCTGCAATGGTGGCGCGAGGCGGTAGATGAGCTGTATTCAGGCCGCGTCCGCAATCATGAAGTCGCGCAGGCTTTTGCCGAAGCGGTTCGGGCGCACGATCTGCCGCGTGGACTGCTGGACCAATTGATCGATGCCCGCGAGAACGATCTCGACGAAGCGCCATTCGAAGATTGGCACAGTCTGAAGGCCTATGCGGATGCGACCTCAGGGCATGTGATGCGTTTGGCCGCGCGCATTCTCGGCGCGGGTGCGCGATTGGACCATGCTGCGCATGAGGCGGGAATTGCTTATGCGCTGCTGGGTTTGCTGCGCGCCTTTCCGTTTCACGCCTCCCGGCGGCGGCTGATGCTGCCTGTCGAGGCTTTGCGCAAGGCCGCCTTGTCGCAGGAACAGATTCTCGCCGGCGAGATGGCGCCGAATGTGGCGGCGTTGTTTGGGGCGACTGTTCAGCGTGCCCTGGATCATCTGGAAAGCGCGCGAAAAGCAGCGATCCCGCGCGCGTTTCTGCCGGCTCTGCTGCCCGCCGCAACCGTGCCGCTCTATGCGAAGATTCTGGTCCGGCCCGGGTTCAACCCATTCCGCGATTCCACTGAAATATCGATTCACCGGCGTCAGCTGGCAATGCTGCGCGCCATGATGCGTGGCAGGCTTTGATTTCATTGCCGTTGTGCGGGCGAGCGCCGTTCAAAAATCGGGTTTGTCCGTGTGCGGAATTGGCGTGTCTCGTCCTGCATAATATTCATGCGGGTTTTCCGAACAGACGGCTTCCGGCCAATCGCCGATGATGCGGCGATAGGTGATCCGCCCGGACCATGGCGCGGTGAAGACATTCGGGTCTTCCACCGTGAACTCGACTTCAAGCCCCTTTTTGGCTGTATCCGGGTCGATGACACCGCGCCCGAAGGTGGGACCCGGCGTGAATTTCGCGCCATTCCTTTGTTGTGCTTCGGCGGCGGCTTTGCCGTCGATCAAATGATAGCGCTCCACGACATGCAGGGCATCGCTGTGCGGTGTGCCAAACGCATCGACCGTGGAAAAGGGCGCGGTCTTGATGCCGATTGTGTCGATCACCAGCGTATCGCCTTCGTAATGTCCTACGGAATCGCCCTGCCAGCTGGGCACCAGTTTCTTAGGATGAGGCACGTTCATGCGCACGCGGCGCACGGTGTTGTAGAGCAGGTACAAAAGGGTAACCTGATTTTTCTCCTGCAAAATATTCACGCCATAATGGAGTCCCAGAACGTAGGGAGGCGGCTCGGGCCAGCACATGCCGTGCAAATCCGGCGTCACGGTGCCCGCAAGCGACATGTCGCGGAATTTCTTGACCGCCTCCGCAGCTTCCGGTTTCAGGATCGGATTGGTGGGATCGCCAAACCACGACGTCACGATCTCGCAACATGGCGGCCGGGCGTAAGTGCCGTCGGGTTTGCGGACGGTGATCGCGACGGGACCGGGGCCGGAGACTGGCGGTTCGAAGAACAACATGTCCCGGCCCCATTGCCCGGACAGGTCGGGTATGGCTGTTGTTTCGACGGTTTTCGCGGGCGCCACGATCAAGACCGCCAATATCGCGCCGACGGTCGCGCCCCGCCATTGCGTATGAGACGGCAGGCCAAGCATGGAAACCTCTCCGGCAATCGGACTTTCAATCTAACCGAGCACGGCCTGCGCCAATAGGTGGCTTAATTCGAAAGAGCCTATTCGGCCGCCGCTTTGCGCCCCAGCCACACATCCAAATCGGCAAGCGCGCGATGGGCCATCGCCTTCTTGCGGTCCTTGCCGCGCGTGCGGGTCTCCAGTGGCGGGAACAAGCCGAAATTCACATTCATGGGCTGAAAGCTCTGGGCGTCCGCACCCTGGGTGATATGGGCCAGCAGCGCACCCAAAGCGGTTGTGGGCGGTGGTGGAGCTGTGGTCCGATTGCCCGGCGTTGCCGCGGCGAAACGCCCAGCCAACAACCCAATGGCCGCCGATTCCACATAACCCTCCACGCCGGTGATCTGTCCGGCAAACCGCAAAACGGGCCGCGCTTTCAGCCGCAACTCGCCATCGAGCAGACGTGGCGAATTCAAAAACGTATTGCGGTGAATGCCGCCCAGCCGGGCAAAACGCGCATTCTCGAGCGCGGGGATGGTGCGGAAAATGCGCGTCTGCTCGCCATGCTTCAGCTTGGTTTGGAACCCGACCATGTTCCACAGTGTGGCCAACGCATTGTCCTGGCGCAGCTGCACCACCGCAAAAGGACGCCGCCCGGTCTTGGGATCGCTGAGGCCCACCGGCTTCATCGGCCCGAAGCTCAGCGTGTCCGGCCCGCGCTCGGCCATGACTTCGACCGGCAGGCAGCCCTCGAAATAGGGCGTGGATTTTTCCCATTCCTTGAATTCGGTCTTCTCGCCCGCAACCAGCGCGGCGACAAAGCTGCGATATTGCTCCTCGTTGAGCGGACAATTGATGTAATCCGCGTCCCCGCCTCCCGGGCCCTTTTTGTCGTAGCGCGACTGGAACCAGGCGATCTCCATATCGATGGAATCGCGCTCGACGATGGGAGCAATCGCGTCGAAGAAGGCGAGCGAATCCTCGCCCGTCAACTTGCGCAGAGTCTCGGACAATGCGCCTGAGGTCAGCGGCCCCGTCGCGACGATGACATTGTCCCATTCCGGCGGCGGATCGGCGATTTCCTCGCGCAGAACGGTGACATTGGGGTGAGATTCCAGCGCAACCTGGACGGCGCGCGAAAATCCGTCCCGGTCCACGGCGAGGGCTCCGCCCGCGGGCAATTTGTGCGCATCGGCGGCGCTCATGATGAGAGAGCCGGCGCGGCGCATCTCCTCATGCAGGAGTCCCACGGCGTTGTTTTCCCAATCGTCCGAACGGAACGAGTTGGAACAGACCAGTTCGGCAAGGCTGGTCGTGCCGTGCGCTTCGGTCATGCGCACGGGCCGCATTTCGTGTATGACCACGCGGGCGCCCGCTTGGGCCGCCTGCCAGGCCGCTTCACTACCGGCAAGCCCGCCGCCGATGATATGGATAGTCGTCATGCCAGGGAGATACGCGCAAATGAGACGGTCGGCAATTGTCAGTGCCGCAGCGGCTCCCTAGCTTCGCCCCTTATGTTTCAGGACCATTGATGAAAAAAATACCGGTCGCCCAAACGATCGCCTTTGCGTACCGTTTTCTCGTCACCGAAATCGGCACAATTGTCGGCATCGCCTGGCTGCCGGCGGTCCTGTCGTCGGCAATGAGCTATCTCGCGCGCTTCTATGAAATTCAAAACCGCGCCCTGATCGATGCGGGCGACGCGCAGGCGCGGGGCGTTTATCTTCTCCTGTCGCTGGCGAGCCTGATGGTCGTGCTTTTCGCCTCGTCCATGGTGGCCGTCGCCATTACGCGCGCCGCCTTGGGACGAGAGCGCCCGCCTGGGACGGTCTTGCTGTATTTCGCCGCCGGCCCAAGCGAACGTCGCATGTTCGCGGCGAACACGCGCTATCTGCTGGGTGCGGGTGTGCTGCTCGGGTTGGCGCTGCTGATTTCGTTTGCCGCGCTGTTTCTCTCCGGTACGCCGCTGGATGCACCCGAACAAGTCCGTCCGACACCCGCCACCATTCTTGCGGTCCTGATCGTCTGGGCTGCCTTTCTTTATGCCGGTGCTTCCATTGTCAGAATGGGTTTCATGCTTCCGCCCACGGTCGTCATGGAAGAAAAGGGGGGCTTGAAGCGGAGCCACGAATTGACCAAGGGCAATTTCTGGCGCGTGCTCGCCATCATGCTTGTGCTTGGCGGCCCATTTGTCTTGCTCCTGCTGGGCGGCGAGGCCGTGGTTTTGCGTTCGGCACTCGGTCCCGATTTCCTTCGCACCAATCCGGCGGAGTTTTTCCAAAAGGCGGATGAAGCGATGGATGCGAAGTTGTTGCCCTGGCAAATCTTCAGCGCGATTATTTTCGTTCTCGCCTCCGGATTGATTTACAGCGGCGCGGCATTTGCCTACCGGTCCGTCACGCAACCGGAAAATGCACGGCGTTTGGACGTCGAAGCTTGAATCATCGATACAATTCGGATCAACCGAACTTGAGCTAAGCAGTATTGCGTTAGGCCGGCGCAAATGCGTACTCTCAAAAACACAACTCCTGCTTGAAGAATTGCGCCGTTTCAGAGCATAGTTAACAAACAAAATAGGGGGGAAGGCTCACATGAGCCAGCCAA
>DATARE010000293.1:0-1819 GCA_036264295.1 Micropepsaceae bacterium
GTGCCGCGCGCGGCATCGGCGCCTTCGCATTGGGAAATGCCGCAGCCGAGGCCGAAAAAACGGGCAGTGAAAGACCGGCCGCGCTTACCGCGCTCGAGCAGCTGAAGACCAGCTCGGCCGCGGTCTATCTTTTCATCGAGCAATTTCTCAAGAACCGGCGCTAAAATCGCGCGTTCGGCCAAGCCCGAACCTTGCAGCCCGGAATATATTTACATATAAAGACGATAGTTTGTCATCTCACACATAAAAAGCTTGTAGAATGAATGATATGACCGCAATGCAGGCTGCCGAGGCGTCGGTGCTCGAAACGGACGTCATCATCATTGGGGCGGGGCCGATCGGGCTGTTCGCGGTGTTCGAGCTCGGCTTGCTCGATCTGAAATGCCACCTCGTCGATATCCTTGACCGGCCCGGCGGACAATGCACCGAGCTCTATCCGGAAAAACCGATCTACGACATTCCCGGCATACCCGTTCTCACCGGACAGGAGCTGACAGACCGTCTGCTGACGCAGATCAAGCCGTTTCATGCGCAATTCCATTTCGGCGAAATGGCAGCCGCGCTGGCCAAGCTGCCCGACGGCCGTTGGCAGCTTTCGACCGATGCGGGCACGATTCTGGTTGCCCCTGTTGTGGTGATCGCAGCGGGAGGCGGCAGCTTCGTTCCCAAACGCCCCCCGATCGCGGGGATCGAAGCCTATGAAGGTAAGTCGGTCTTCTATGCCGTGCGCAGAATCGAACAGCTTCGCGGGCGCGACGTGCTTATCGCCGGTGGCGGCGATTCGGCGCTCGATTGGACGATCAATCTTGCGCCGATTGCGAAACGGCTGACGCTGGTGCATCACCGCGATGGTTTCCGCGCCGCCCAGCACAGCGTCAATCGCATGCGCGAACTGGTCAATGAGGGGCGGATCGATTTTCACATCGCCAGCGTCAAAGCGCTGCATGGCGATGATGGCCAGCTTGAAGCGGTCACGCTTGCCGGCGCCGACAAAAAGGAATGGCAACAGAGCGTCAATGCGTTCCTTCCCTTCTTCGGCCTCACCATCAAGCTCGGCCCGATCGCCAATTTCGGGCTCAATCTCAATGAGAACCTCATTCCGGTGGACACCGCGAAATTCGAAAGCACGACGCCGGGCATTTTCGCCATCGGCGACATCAATTCCTATGCCGGCAAGTTGAAGCTAATCCTGTCGGGCTTTCACGAGGCCGCGTTGATGGCGCAGGCGGCGTTCCACATCTGCCGGCCGAACGAGAAGCTGCGCTTCCAATACACGACGTCGTCCTCGTCCTTGCAGAAGAAGCTCGGGGTGGCGTAACCCTTCTGGCCTCATCCTTCGGCACGCTCAGGATGAGGGCGATTATTCAGACATCCTCATGCTGAGCCTGTCGAAGCATGACCATTCGCGAATGTTCAGATATGAAAATCATTGCGCGTGACCGCAAAGGCGTCGAGCACGTCCTTGAAGGGACTGAGGGCTGGACGGTGATGGAGGCTCTGCGTGACGCGGGCCTGCCGATCACGGCGGAATGCGGCGGCGCCTGCGCCTGCGCCACCTGCCATGTCTATGTCGAGGATGGCTGGTACGAGAAACTGAGGCCCCCTTCGCCGGAAGAGACCGATATGCTCGACATGGCGCTGGCGGTCGAGCCCAATTCCCGCCTGTCCTGCCAGATCCCGGTCAATGCGACGACAGATGGGATCAAGGTCACCATCGCGCCGGAATAATAAATTATCATATTGCAATAATTAATTTCTAAAGTATGATGATCATCTCATTTGAACGGGAGGGATCTGTGGTCATCGGATTGGGCCTGGT
>DATARE010000306.1:0-5747 GCA_036264295.1 Micropepsaceae bacterium
TTGTAGAGTTTTTGGATGCCGTTCTCGGGGGCGCCTTTGGGGATGTTTTCCGCATAGGCTTCGATGGCCCCGTTGGCACCCTGGCTGCGCTTGAGACGAATCTCCTCACAGGCTTTGGCGACTGCGTTTCCAACGCTCGCGGTGGAATTGGAGCCGCCCGCAACGGGTGCCGGCGGCAAATCGGAATCGCCGACCTCCACACTGACCTTTTGCGGATCGATGCCGAGTTTATCGGCCACAATCAGGGCACAGACGGTGAAGATTCCTTGGCCGATTTCATGGGTCGCGCTCTGAACTTTGGCCGTGCCATTGGGGTAAAGCGTCACCCGCGCGGTGGCCGGCGCGATATGGGAGGGATACATGGTCGTGGCCGTACCCCAACCGACCAGCCAATCGCCGTCGCGCATGCTGCGCGGCCTGTGGTCCCGCTCGGCCCAGCCGAAAGCATTTCCGGCTTGATCGAAACATTCGACCAGAGAGCGGCTGGAATAGGGAAGGCCTTTGATCGGTTCGATCTTGGTGTCGTTGATCTTGCGCAACTGCACCGGATCCATCTCCAGCGCATACGCCAATTCGTCCATGGCGCATTCGAGCGCGAAGATATACGGCGTTTCCGGCGGCGAGCGCATGAAGCCCGGCGTATTGCGGTCCGCATGGACAATGGAGACCTTGGAGAACACGTTGGGACAGCCATACAGCCGGGTGGAAGCATCCGTTCCCGCCACCATGTAATTGTCGGCGCGGCTCGTGACCTCAAATGCCTCGTGGCTCAGCGACACCAGCTTGCCGTCGCGCGATGCGCCCAGTTTCATGTGATGGCGCGTCTCGGCACGATAGGTGGCGACGGTGAATCCTTGATCGCGCGTCGTCATCAATTTGACCGGCCTGCCGACCTTCTTCGCGGCCAATGCGACAATTGCGGTGCGCTGCGTCAGCGAGCCGCGGCTGCCGAAAGCACCGCCAACAAAGGGCGAAACCACATGAATATCTTCCGGCGATATGCCGAGCTGTAACGCGAGACCGTTCTTGAATCCCCACATGTTCTGGCTGGATTCCCAAACGGTGAGTTTGCCGTTCGACCAAGCACAAGCCGTGGTGAACAATTCGATCGGATTGTGGTGCTCCGTTGCGGTCGCGTAATGCGCATCGGTTTTAACGGCCGCCGCGGCAAATGCGCCGGACGCATCGCCAACTGCTGGATCTTCGTGCGATTTGGACACCAGCTTCGCAGCCACGGTCTTGCTTCCGGGGCTGTCGAAGGTGGCCGAAGGAGTTGCCGGAGTGTAGGTGATATCGAGACGGTGTGCTGCCTCGCGCGCGGCCTCGAACGTATCAGCCACTGTCAAAGCGACAATCTGACCATCGTGGAAGATCTCGGCCGATGCCATGGGCGCGATGGATGTTCCCATATAGCCGCCGCTCGCGAAGGTTTTGCCGGTTTCGATCTTGCCGATATTGCGATGGGTGAAGATGTCGATAACCCCTGGAACGGCGCGGGCCCGAGTTTCGTCGATATTGGCGATTTGTCCGCGCGCAATCGCTGCCGTCGTCAAGAATCCGTAGGCGGGTTTGGCGATCGCCGGGTCGGACCCGTACCGCGCCGCTCCCGTGACTTTTGCGCGCCCATCTAGGCGTGTTTCCGCTGTGCCGATGCCCGCCATCTATGCCTCCATCCTGGCCACTTGCAGAAGCGCGCGCGTGAGAACGCGACGCCCCAGCAGCGGCTTGTAGTCATTGCCGCCATGCGTCACGGCAGTGGCGAAAGCGGCCTCGGCTGCCCGGGCGCAGGTCTCTTCGCTTATCGTCTGGCCTTTCAGTACGGCTTCGGCTTCCCGGGCGCGCCACGGCTTGGTCGCAACACCGCCCAACGCAATCCGGACATCGCGCACCGTGCTGCCGTCCAAATCCAGCGCGACCGCGGCGCTCGCCAGCGCAAATTCGTAAGATTCGCGGTCACGAATTTTCAGATACGCCGAACGCCGCGTCCAGTTGTTGATAGGGATGGAAAATCCGGTGATCAGGTCGGTGGGGCTCAGCACGGTTTCGCGTTCCGGTGTATCGCCGGGCGTCACATGCAGCTCCTCGAAGCGGATTACCCGAGGCCCATTCATCCCCTGAATGTCGACGGTTGCGTCCAGCGCGATCAGCGCTTGGGCAAAATCGCCGGGATAGGTCGCGATGCAGGCGTTGCTCGTGCCCAGCACCGCGTGTTTGCGATTGACGCCTTGCAACGCGGCGCAACCCGAGCCGGGATTTCTTTTGTTGCAGGCATGCCAGCTTGTATCGCGAAAATAATTGCAGCGGGTCCGTTGCAGCACATTGCCGCCAAGCGTTGCCATGTTGCGGAGTTGCGCACTTGCCGCGAATTGCAGCGATTGGACGATCACAGGAAAATCGCGCTGCAGAACCGGATGTTCGGCGGCCTCGGACATCCGCACAAAACTTCCTAGATGCATCATGTCGCCGCGCGCCTCGATGGCGCCGTAACGGTTCGCCAGATCGTTGACGTCCACGAGCGTCCGTGGCCGCATGACGTCCAGCTTCATCAGATCCAGGATGGTTGTGCCGCCGGCCAGGAATTGCGCTTGCGCCATTGGCGGCGGCATCTTTTCGGCCCCCATCGCCTGGACGGCAAAATCGGCGTCTGAGGCGCGCTGATAATTGAAGCTGCGCATCATGCTTTCTCCATCGCGGGCTTGGCTTGACGGACTGCCGCCACGATGTGCGGATAGGCCGCGCAGCGGCACAGATTGCCGCTCATATATTCGCGAATCTCCGCATCGCTGCCGGCATGGCCTTCTTGCACGCAGGCAACCGCCGACATGATCTGGCCCGGGGTGCAGTATCCGCACTGGAACGCATCCTGATCGATGAAGGCTTGCTGCATCGGGTGCAGAGTGTCGCCCGGCCCTGCGAGTCCCTCTATGGTGATGACGGGTCCGCGCACGCTTGCGGCTAGGGTCAGGCAGGAAAGTACCCGCTTTCCGGCGACGTGGACGGTACAGGCGCCGCATTGCCCGTGATCGCAACCTTTTTTTGTGCCGGTGAGGCTCAGATCTTCGCGCAGGACATCCAAAAGCGTTGTACGCGGATCGACTTGCAGCTGCTCGTCTTTGCCATTGACGTTCATCTCGATGGGAATCGTGCGGGAAGCTTTGGTTTGCCGCGCTGGCGCTGCCTTAAGCTCCAATTTGAATGGCAAAGCCGCGGCTGCGGTTCCCAGCATCATGCGCCGGGTGATGGACGGAAGGGTCAAGCCTCCGTTTGTGCTCGTTTTCGCGTTGCAGCTGGGCATGAATTCACTCCGACCGCCATTGCCGATAGTTCCTCGAATTGGAACACCCGGAGGCAAATTTGGTTGTGCTGCGCGGCGAAGATTCTTTGCCCTGTGGGAACCTCCCGCCCAAATTCCGAGGCGGCGCAGGGCCGCGCGTAATGAAATTTTCTAACGAAGGAAGATGTCGTCAGGACACGGTAAGCGCCCGCATCTAAGAAAATGGTTCGGAAATTTTGCGCGCTGAGTTCAAGTTCGATGACATTTGTCAATTTCCATCCCGCCTCTCGAAATACCATCACCCAGAGTTGCGGAACGGTTTCCGTCTTCGCCTTAGGGCGATCGGGCAAGGGGGGCGTCATGCGTTCTAAGTGTCGTCGTAATGGGATGCTTTATGGGGGCGCGGCTCTTGCTTTGGTTTGCGCAGGAAATGCCGGCGCCACGCCAATGCGGCTCACGCTCACGGCAACGGATATCACCGTTCCCGGAACGCCGTTTGTCGCGATATTCACCGACTCCGGGACACCCAACGTCATTTCCGTAGGAGCCGGCAATACGGGACCGATTTTCTTCACCGGCGAATTTGCCTCGGCAACAGTTGGCTCGCCGCTCAATGTCCTGAACACCAGCGCAACGAGTGTCAGCAATACCAGCACGACGGACACGTTCCTTTTAACCGCCGCGCTCAGCGGCATGAACTTCCTCGGTCCGGACAATCAGGTTTCGCTGACCGCAAGCGGCACTTGGGAGAATACCCACGGGTCCATCATGAATTTGTCCTGGTATAACGACCCAACCAACGTGCTTGGCGCGGATTGCGTTAATCCCTTGCCGGCATGTCTGCCGTTGACGACCCCTGGAAATCTTGTGGGCTCGTTCACGTCTCCTGCCGCCAATGGGCTGACAAGCTCATATTCCTATTCACCAGGTACAATGGCGCTGGCGATTCCGGACATCGGTGAGTTTTCAATGACCGAATTCTGGAGTTATACGCTTCTTCCGGGCGGCTCGTTGATCAGCCGGGGACAAACGGAACTGAAAAGCTTTGCCGATGTCGCAGAGCCATCCTCCTTGTTCATGTTCGGCACGGGCATTCTGGTTTTTGGATTGATGCGCCGGCGCCGCGAACGGGCGGCTGGAGATTAGACGACCTTCCGCATCTTCGGTGCATCGACGCAGACGATCCGTTCGGGCGGCAAAACGAATGTGACCGTGGTGCCGATATTCACGCGGCTTTCGACGGAAAAGCTGCCGCCATGCAGCTCGGCCAATTGCTTGGCCAAGGGAAGGCCAAGCCCCGTGCCCTCGTGTTTGCGCCGGACCTTGCTATCGACCTGACCGAAAGGCGTCATGGCTTTTGGAATATCTTGCGGCGCCATTCCGATTCCGGTGTCGCCGACCGCAATTGCCAAACCGCTGGGTTGCCTTGTGCTCGATACGCGGATTTCGCCGCCTTCAGAGGTGAACTTCACCGCATTGGACAGCAGATTGATCAGGATCTGCCGCAAACGCCGCTCGTCGGCGCGTACGGTTAGCGCATCCCTGTCGAGCGAAACCGACAGCCTTACACCGCCCTGCTGTGCCTGAACTTCAATCAAATTGATGCAGGCATCCACAGTGCTCGCGAGATTGACATCCTCTTCATGCAGAACCAGCTGTCCGGCTTCCATTTTCGATAGATTGAGGATGTAGTTGATGAGCGCGAGCAGATGTGTGCCACTGTTGAAGATGTCAGCGGCATATTCGGGATAGCGTTCGTTCGAGGGGCCGAACTTGCGCGACTTGATGATATCCGAAAAACCAATGATCGCGTTCAACGGCGTACGGAGCTCGTGGCTCATATTGGCGAGGAATTCGGATTTGGCGCGGCTGGCGGATTCCGCAAGCTCTTTCGCCGCCAGCAGTTCCGTCTCGACCGTTTCGCGGCGGCGCACCTGATGCACGAAAAAGCCACCGACAATGAAGACAAAAAGCGAGCGCAGGAAGAAGCCCAAAGCTTCCGTTTTGGCGCGGGCGCGCCATTCCGTCAGAGCTTGGTCTTCGCTCACCGACGCGATGGCTGAGAGTCCGGCCTTCGGTTGGTCAATTTCGGCAGTGATCGTACCGGCTCTGTCTCCAACGGTCGGGGTGGGGTCTGCTACGGTTTCGCGTGCGTTCCCCCCATTGCCCGTACCTGTGCGGCGCAGGGAAAAACGGACGCCGGGGGCATTCAAGGCGCGGCGAAACGCGGTGAGCTCTTCGCGCCCGGGGCCGGTCTGGTCCGCACCGTCGGAACCTTCTTCTGTCGGCACCCCGACCCCGAGGCGCATCAGCGCCGATGCGTGTTCGGCATAGGCCCCGGCCAGGGCAGCAAGGTGGCTTTCCGTCCTCGCCACTTCATCGGATCGTTCCGTGATCGTGAGCCACGCATAGGCGCCCCAGGGCACGATCAGCGCGGCAATGAAAAGACCCGTGATGCGGGTACTCAATTTCG
>DATARE010000321.1:0-6103 GCA_036264295.1 Micropepsaceae bacterium
GATGTGCTGCTCGAATTGGCTCACAACGCAGGCTTCCAGCGTCCAATGCCCGGAATTGTGCACGCGCGGGGCAATTTCGTTGACCGCAATCTCACCGCTCTTGCCGATGAAAAGCTCCACCCCCATCACGCCGACATAATCCAGCGCAGCCATGATCCTGCGCGCGATATCGGCCGCTTGGCGCGCGGTGGAATCGGCGAGCGGCGCGGGCACGGTCGAGCGGCGAAGAATATGGTTCTCGTGCTCGTTCCTGGGCGGGTCATAGGCGACGAACATCCCGTTCCGCCCGCGCGCCGCGACGATGGATGCTTCAAAGGCGAAATCGACGAATTTTTCCAGTATGGCCGGAACCCCGCCGAATTCGGCAAAAGCGCCCGCACATTCTTCGGCGCTGCGGACGATTTTCTGGCCCTTGCCGTCATAGCCGAAGCGGCGCGTCTTCAGCACCGCAGGTCCGCCCAAGGCGGCAAATGCATCGGCCGCATCGGCGGCGTTCATGATATTGCGGTAGGGGGCCGTGGCGATGCCGAGCCCCGCGACAAAATTCTTTTCCAGAAAGCGATCCTGCGCCACGGCGAGCGCACGCGAATCCGGGGCGACAGGAACATGTTCCGCCAGATAATGCGCGGTCGCATCGGGCACATTTTCGAACTCGAACGTCACCACATCGCAGGCAGCGGCGAATTTCTCCAAGGCGTCGCGATTGTCATAGGCCGCGCGCGTGGTGGCGGTGGCGACATTGAAGCCGCAGGATTCCGTCTCGTCGGAATAGATATGGGTGCGAAAGCCGAGCTTGGCGGCGGCAAGCGCGAGCATGCGGCCCAATTGGCCGCCACCCAGAATGCCGATCACGGCCCCGGGCGAAAGCGGGGCCAAAAGCAAAGGAGCGGCGCTCACCGTTTGCCCCGCTTCGGTCTATCGGCGGGGCTCAGCGCGACCGACTTTGTCTGCCGCGACCGCCAGGTTTCGAGCCGCTTTGCCAGTGCCGCATCTTCGAGCCCAAGCAGGGCGGCCGCGAAAAGTCCGGCGTTCTTCGCGCCTGCCTCCCCAATGGCAAAGGTTGCCACCGGAATGCCCCCCGGCATCTGGGCAATGGAAAGCAAACTGTCGAGCCCCTTGAGCGCGCGGCTTTCGACGGGAACACCCAAGACCGGCAGCACCGTCATGGACGCGGTCATGCCCGGCAGATGCGCCGCGCCGCCGGCGCCCGCGATAATGGCCTTAAGCCCGCGACTCTTGGCGGTCTTGGCGTAATCATAGAGCCGGTCCGGCGTGCGATGGGCCGAAACCACCCGCGTCTCATAGGCTATGCCCAATTCGTCGAGCACCTGGGCGGCATTGCGCATGGTCGCCCAATCGGACCGGCTTCCCATGATGATACCCACGACGGGCTTGGGCGCTTGCTTGTGACGGGGCATGAGAAATTTTTGGCTTCACGGCGGTTTTTCCGGCCGGAACCGGAATGGATTCGGAAGCGGCCGATTATAGGGCCCATCAGCCCGGAAGGAAGCGTTATTGCACAGCTTTGCGCCATCCGGATTTGATGTCATTTTGCAGTGTGGCCGATTCGCATGGGCCTTGAGCAGATCGGTATGAAAGTCGACAAGGGGGACCGTTCGCGCCGGCTTGGGAAAGCCGCGGGCGCGCGCAAGACTGTGAGCACCGCCAAGACTCCGGCTCGAGGACCAACCGCCGCGTCCAGCGCGCTCCTGGGCATTCCCGAAGCCGAATTCACGCCGCGCGTCCGCAAAGCCATCATGCCGATGATGAACGAGGTCGAGAGGCTGCGGCAGGAATTGACGCAAACCCGTGCAAGGCTTGACGAGCTCGCACGGGCGGCCGACCAGGACATGCTGTTGCCGATCCTCAACCGGCGTGCCTTTGTGCGCGAGATTTCCCGGTTCATCGCCTTTGCAGAACGTTACGGCGTGCCCTCGAGCCTGTTGTATTTCGATCTCGACGATTTCAAGTCCGTAAACGACGCCTATGGCCATAGCGCGGGCGATTCGGTCCTGCGCCATTTCGCCGATCTGCTGGGCAGCCAAATCCGCGACAGCGACATCCTGGCGCGCATCGGCGGCGACGAATTCGCCATCATCCTGGCGCATGTCACGCTCGACCAGGCGGTTAAGAAAGGTGAAAGCCTGTCGCAATCCCTGCGCGACCGGCCGCCGGTCTGGAATGGCGAAGTGGTGAAACTCAGCTTTTCCTGCGGCACCTATGAATTGCGTGCCGACACCAATCCGGATGTGGCCATCGCCCATGCCGACCGCGCCATGTATGCGCAAAAGCGCTCGGTCGAAAAATCTAAGCGGTGATGTCGGGCAGGAGCGAATCCTCGATCCGCGTGATCTGATCCTTCAGCTGCAATTTGCGTTTTTTCAGCCGCGTGAGCTGGAGTTGGTCGCAATGCTGGGAATCGGCAATTGCCGCAATCGCGGCGTCCAGGTCGCCATGCTCCTGGCGAAGCTGCGCAAGCTTTTCCCTCGCCGCCCGCTCTTCCTCGTCGGGAGGTTCGTTTTTTTCGTCATTCATGGCGCGAAGCTTCCATCCTTGAGCTTGCGCTTGTCGAGACCGTTTTGCCTTCGCAAATGCAGCAAACGCTCTCGCTCTGGTGATCGTATTTCGGTAAGCACGATTCGATTACAAGAGGTGACAAACGGTTTTTCCAGTGGTCTAATTCCACGCCTTCAATGATGAGGCTACCGATGGCGTTAGAGTCGCACGTTAGAGAACTCGCAGACAAACACCAGAGAATCCAGGAGCTGATCGAAGCCGAAATGACGCATTCCGCATGGGACGAAGTGCGGGTCGCGGCTTTGAAAAAAGAAAAGCTCCGTCTCAAGGACGAACTCGAAAGATTGCGATCGCGCACCCACTGAGGCTGACAATCCCGCGCCCGGCGCTCCGAAGATCTCGGGGCGTCAACCGAGCGCTTTTGCCTGTTCCCGCAAGCGAAACTTCTGGATTTTGCCCGTTGTCGTCTTGGGCAACTCGCAGAAGACAACGGTTTTCGGACATTTGAAACGGGCCAAATGATCGCGGCAGAACGCGATCAAATCCGCTTCCGACAAATTGTCGTGCCCGGACTTGCGCTCGACAAAGGCGCATGGCGTTTCGCCCCATTTTTCATCGGGCTTTGCGACCACCGCGGCAAACAGCACGCCGGGGTGTTTGTAGAGCGCGTTCTCGACTTCGATGGAGGAAATGTTCTCGCCGCCGGAAATGATGATGTCCTTGGAGCGGTCTTTGAGCTGGATATAACCGTCCGGGTGCATCACCCCGAGATCGCCCGAATGAAACCAGCCCCCCGCCATCGCCTCCCGCGTTGCGGTGGGATTTTTCAGATAGCCCTTCATCACGATATTGCCGCGAAACATCACCTCGCCCAGCGTCTGTCCGTCAGCGGGCACGGCTTCGAGCGTCTCGGGATTGCGCACCGTCAATTCTTCCAGGGCAGGATACGCAATGCCTTGCCGGATGCGCTTGGCCCCCTGCTCCGCGGCGGGCAATCGATCCCATTCCGGATGCCATTCATCGACCGTCGCGGGGCCATAGGTTTCGGTCAGGCCATAGACATGGGTCAGTTCGAATCCCGCCTCCAGCATGGCCCGCAAAATCGCCTCGGGCGGCGGTGCCGCGGCATGCACGAAATTCACCGTGTGCGCGAAGGCGCGCTTCTCTTCCGGCGCCGCGTTCAAAAGCACCGACATCACGGTGGGTGCGCCGGCCAGATGCGTCACGCGATGCTCTGCAATGGCGGCGTACATCTCCTTCGCGCGCACCCATCTGAGGCAAACATGCGTGCCCTTATTGAGCGCGAGCGTCCACGGAAAGCACCAGCCATTGCAGTGGAACATCGGCAGCGTCCACAAATAGACCGGACGTTCCGCCATGCGGCAGGCGAGAATATTGGCATAGCCCATCAGCGCCGCGCCGCGATGATGGCAAACCACGCCTTTGGGATTGCCGGTGGTGCCCGACGTGTAATTGAGAGAGACCGCGTCCCATTCGTCCTGCGGCATGTCCCAGGCGAAATCCGCATCGCCCTTGCCGAGAAAATCTTCGTAATCGGCCGCCCCCGCAATGACTCCCATTTGCGGGAATTCGCGGTCGTCATAGGAGATGACCAGCGGTTTCACATTGGCCATGCCGAGCGCGGCATTGGCGCAATCGGCAAATTCGCGGTCCACGATGAAAATTTTCGCATCCGAATGGTCGAGCATGAAGGCGATGGATGCGGGATCAAGCCGTGTGTTGAGCGCGTTGAGCACACCCCCGGTCATCGGCACGGCATGATGGACTTCGAGCATCGCCGGCGTGTTGGCGAGCAGCACGGAAACCGTGTCGCCACGGCCAATGCCCTCGCGCGCCAGTGCCGAGGCCAGCCGGCAGGAACGCGCATAGAACTCGCCATAGGAATAGCGGCGGCTGCCATGGATGATGGCGGTTTCTTCAGGGTGGGCGTGCGCGGTGCGCCGCAGGAACGACAATGGGGTCAGCGGCTGGAAATTGGCGGGATTGCGGTCGAGATCGGTCTCGTAAGGATTGCTGGCGCGGATTTTCGGGCGGTGCGCGGGAACGGCACGCGGCTGGACGATTCCCGCCCGCGCGCGGTGGCGCACACGTTTGGTCGCCGGCACGGATGGTGCGATCCGCCGGGCAGGCGCGGGCGCTTTTGCTTTTGCCGCGGCCCGCAATTTGGCTTTGAGTTTGCGTTTGGGCTTGGCAACGCTCTTGGGTTTCTTCGCGCTCGTAGCTTTCTTCGGCCCTTTGCCGGTGGCGGCGCGGGGCTTTTTCGCTTTCGTCTTGGAAATGGATTTGGGTCGCGGCGCCATGTCTGTTCTTGAAAATGGAAAAAGGCGCGCGAACGCTAATGAAACCCTACCCTGGCGGCAAGCATTGCGCGGATGCGGCTTCAGATTTCGGCATTGTGAGGCCGATGTGGCCTCATCCTGAGGAGCCTTGCTTCACCGATCCTTCGAGACGCGCGCGCATGCGCGCGCTCCTCAGGATGAGGAGAGCAAGGCGTCTCGAAGGATGGAGGCCAACCGGGCTCCCCGTTTTTTGACTCGCAGAGCCGAAACAGGCTAGCGAGCACAGCCTCTCGGGTCACCGTGAATCCATGCTTTCTACGGGTTCCAGCATTGCCGCGATCCTGCTCGCGACGGCCCTCTTCCTGATGGGCAATGGGCTGATCGGCACGCTGACGCCTTTGCGCGCCCATGCCCAAGGTTTTTCCGATATCGCCGTGGGGGCGCTCGGCGCCTGGTATTATCTGGGTTTCGTGATCGGCTGCTTTGCCGGCCCCCGTCTTTTAAGCCGTGTCGGCCACATCCGTTCCTTTTCGGTTGCCGCGGTTCTGGCCGCCGCCATGATTCTGGTTCAGCCGATCTGGAGCGACCCGGCCGCCTGGTTCGGCGCCCGCGGCATCACAGGCTTTTCCATGGCCATCCTCTATATGGCGGTGGAAAGCTGGATGAACGACCGCGCCAGCAACGAAACGCGGGGACAGATTCTGTCCCTCTATGTCGCCATCAATCTGAGCGCGCTTCTGCTCGGGCAATGGCTGCTCCTGCTGGCCGCGCCTCAATCCTTCGAACTCTTCAGCATCGGCGCAATGCTCTATTGCCTATGCGTCGTGCCGATGGGATTGACGCGCCTTCCTGCACCCGTTCCGCGCGCCGCCCCGCGGATCGATCTGATGCGCATCATCACCGTCTCACCCGTGGGTGCGGCGGGATGCCTGACGGTGGGCCTGGCCAATGGGGCGTTTTGGGCTTTGGCACCGATCTATGGCCAGGCGCTTGGCTTTTCGACCGCGCAAATCGCGTTGTTCATGAGCGTTTTCATCGCCGGTGGCGCCTTGGTGCAATTGCCGCTGGGCCGGATTTCCGACGGCATGGACCGGCGCTGGATGATCGCAGCCATCTGTACGGTGGCATCGTTCTGCGGGCTGGTGCTGGGGCTGCTCGGCTGGCTCCTGATCCGGGTGCCGAACATTTTCTACGCCATTGTCTTCGTGTTCGGTGCGGCGATGCTGCCGCTCTATTCGCTGTCCATCGCCCATGCCAATGACCGGCTGCCGCGGACCGAATTCGTC
>DATARE010000322.1:0-6607 GCA_036264295.1 Micropepsaceae bacterium
GATCATGCCGTTTGTCGGCCGCGAATACGGTTTCAACGGCGGCACGCTTGTACGCCCTCCCAACAATCCCTATGTCAGCCGCTGGATGGAAGCCATTCGCGCCCGCAATGGCATGCAGGAGCAGATCCCAAAGGGCGCTCAAGGCATGCGGCGGACCTTCGCGCTTCTTCGCAAGGGTGAGGCTATCTGTCTTCTCGTCGATCAGCGTGCGAGCGAAGGAATCAAGGTTCCATTCTTCGAGCACGAAGCGTTCACCACACCGGCGCCTGCTGCGCTTGCTCTCAAGCTAGGGGCAGTCATCATTCCCGTCTCGAACGAAAGAACGGCGGGCGCCCATTTTCGCATGCGTGCCTATCCCATCATCGAACCGCCGAACACCGGCGATGCGGACGCCGATCTGGTGGAATTCACCGCAAAAATCACGCGCTTTATCGAAGATCGCGTGCGGGAAAATCCCGGGCAATGGCTGTGGATTCACAAGCGCTGGGTGAAAGACAATGCCCCCATGCGCAGGCGCGCCCAGGCCCAATTGTCGGAAAACCGCTAGGCTCCGCTTACCGGGGCGTAAGCCCTTTTTCCTGCATTCGCCGAAGCGCCGCACCTGGCCCGGCATAGGGCTCCTGCAAATCGACACTCCAATAGCGCAGGGCCTCGAGAGGGATCTTGGTCCCCGTCACGGCGCACACAACATAGGTGCCGGGCGTCACCACCCGGTACTCGCCATCGAGATATTGCAGAACGGCGGGCCGCCCGCCGATGTCGCGTTCAAATTGGTTCATGGGGGCATTCTAGCCCCAGCCGAATGCAAAAACCAACGCCCTCAGAACAGGTCGCCCTGCCCCGTTCCGCGCCCCAGCCATTTGCGCAGCGGCCGTGCTTCCGCTTTGCCACCGGCTGCCGCCTTTTTCTCGCCATCGGCGAAGATGAGCGTCAGCGATTCGCCTGGATTTATTGCGGCGGCTCGGCGTTTCAACTCGTCATCTGCGCCGCGAACCAGCGCGAAACCTCGCGCCAGGACTGCACGATAGCTGAGGCTCTCAAGCACGCGTATGCACGCGTCCAGGCTCGATTGCCCGCGGTGCAAGCGATGGCGGAATGCCCGGGTCATCCGTGCGTCGAAATCGGCCACGCATTCGCGTCCGCGCAGGATTTCGGCGCTGACAACCCGCGGCCGCAGCAAGCCGGAGACGCGGGAAAACTTTCCAGCATGGCGCTGAAGGTTCTGGAACAGCGCAAGCCGCAGGCGCCCCGCACTTGAATCGAAACGCTGACGTGGCAGCGCAAACAAGGAATCGGGCCGCGGCAGCGCCCGGGCAAGCGCTTGCAAATGCCGGCGTTGCCGCTCAAGCCCGCGCGAAGCGGCACGCAGCAGCCGCTGATGGAACGAGAGCATGGTTTCCACGCAATCGCGCAGCACGGGTACCGCCATTTCGGCCGCGGCCGTGGGCGTTGGGGCACGCTTGTCGGCTGCAAAATCGATCAAGGTGGTGTCGGTCTCATGGCCGACAGCGGAAATCAGCGGAATTGCCGACTCGGCGGCCGCGCGCACCACCGCTTCGTCGCTAAAGGCGAGCAAATCCTCGAACGAACCGCCACCGCGCGCGACAATCAGCACGTCCGGACGCGGAATGGGACCATTGGCCGCCAGCGCGTTGAAGCCCCGAATTGCGGCCGCAATTTCGGCACCGGCGCGTTCACCCTGCACCGTCACCGGCCAAAGGAGCACGCGGCGCGGACAGCGGTCTGAAAGCCGATGCATGATGTCGCGAATCACCGCTCCGGTTGGGGATGTCACCACCCCGACCACCCGCGGCAGGAACGGAATCGCCTTTTTTCGCGCCGAATCGAACAACCCTTCCGCGGCGAGCTTTTTCTTCCGCGCTTCCAGCAAGGCCATGAGGGCGCCGAGCCCGGCGAGCTCCATCTCCTCCACAACCAGCTGGTACTTGGATTGGCCTTGAAACGTGGTGAGCCGCCCCGTGCAGACGACCTCAATCCCCTGCTCCGGCTTCACTTTCAGCCGGGGATGCGTGCCCTTCCAGACCACAGCGGCAAGGACCGATCTGTCGTCCTTGAGATCGAAATAGCAATGGCCGCTGGAATGCCTGGACACGCGCGAGACCTCGCCCTTCACCCGCACATAAGGGAACGACTCCTCGACCGCGCGCTTCAGAAGATTGGATAGCTCGCTGACCGTGAATTCGCGCAAATTCCCTTTTGGGCGCGTATCGGCCGAATTGTCGATAGGGGTTTCGTCCATCATGCGGCGATGATACAGCCCTTGCTCGGCATGCCTGCAAGGAAAACTTCCTTGAACGTTCTACTTATCGGATCGGGCGGGCGCGAACATGCGCTGGCTTGGGCGCTGTCCGCGAGCCCGCTGCTCACGAAACTCTATTGCGCCCCTGGCAGCTCCGCCATCGCGCGCGATGCGGAATGCGTCGCCATCGATTCGATGAATCTGGACGGCCTGGTGGACTTCGCCCGGGAAAAGCGCATCGATTTTGCGGTTATCGGTCCCGATGCGCCCATTGCGGCGGGTTTGGCGGACCGCTTCGAGATGGCGGGAATCAAATCTTTTGGTCCGAGCGCGGCCTGCGCCCAGCTTGAATCCTCCAAAGGCTTCACCAAGGACATTTGCGCGGAATACGGCATTCCCACGGCCGCTTACAAAAGATGCCGGAGCGCCGAAGATGCCAAGGCATTTTCTCGTACCCTTCCGCTGCCGGTGGTGGTGAAAGCCGATGGCCTCGCGCTCGGCAAGGGCGTGATCATCGCCGAAAGCCGCGAGGACGCAGATGCGGCGATTGAAAATATGTTCGCCGGTGCATTCGGCGAGGCCGGCAAGGAAGTTGTTATCGAAGAGTTTCTTAGCGGCGAGGAGGTGAGCTATTTCGTCCTCGCGGATGGCGCCCACATATTGCCGCTGGCCAGCGCGCAGGACCACAAGCGCGCGTTCGACGGCGATGCGGGGCCCAATACGGGGGGAATGGGCGCCTATTCACCGGCGCCCGTCCTGACGCCGGCGCTCGAACGCGAGGTCCTCACACGCATCGTACAGCCGACTGTGGATGCGATGCGGGCGCGCGGCACGCCCTATCAGGGCGTGCTTTATGCTGGCCTGATGATCACCAACGATGGACCGAAGCTGATCGAATACAATTGCCGGTTCGGCGATCCGGAATGCCAGGTCCTGATGCTCCGCCTGAAATCGGACCTGCTGTCCGCTCTCATTGCGGCGCGCGACGGCGTGCTCGACAGCTTCGATTTGCGCTGGCGCGACGATGTGGCGCTGACGGTGGTCATGGCGGCAAAGGGGTACCCCGGCGCCTCCGCGAAAGGCACCGAGATCCTGGGGCTAAACGAGGCAGCAAACTCGCCGGGGGTGGAGATTTTTCACGCCGGAACCCTCATTCGTGACGGGCGAACCTTCGCCAATGGCGGTCGCGTTCTGAACATTTGCGCTCTTGGCAAGGACGTTAGCGAAGCCGCCGCGCGTGCTTACCAAGCCATTTCGCGCATCGATTGGTCTGACGGCTTTTGCCGCCGGGATATCGGCTGGCGCGCCATGCGGCGCGAAGAGGCAAAGCGCTGATGCTGCTTGCGTTTGCGCTCGTTTTATTCGTCGCGGGATTTTTGTGCTTCAAAATCGACCGCCAGGCCGCGCATTACTCGCGCGAACAATTGGCGAGACCCTTGTGGCAGCTCGCGTTGCGCGTCACGGATTGGGCAAAGGGGTTGCCGTGGATCATCGCGGCGCTGCTATTTTATCTTGCAGTTCAGACGATCATGGCTTGGCGAGGAGAAACGACACTTCTGCGTTCGATTTCCGATTATTCGCTCGCGCTTTTGGCGAGTTTCGTGGCCGCCAGCGTCATGCTTCACAGCATTAAAATCTTTCTTGGCCGCCGCCGCCCGCGAGACGAATTCGAACACGGACTTTACGGTTTCCGGTTTTTCACTTGGGAATTGCAATATGATTCCTTCCCGTCCGGTCATTCGATGACCATCCTGTGCGTCGCGGTGACCGCATCGGCGATCGCACCGATTCTCGCGCCCGTATGGCTGTTGTTGGCGACCGGCCTGGCTGTGACCCGCGCCATGCTGACGGCGCATTTCTTCTCGGACGTGTTCATCGGGGCGGGCGTCGGCGTTTTGGTGGCGCGTGAGGTCTTTCTGATCGGCTTTCCCCAACTTGCGCCAAGCTGGTTTTAGCGCCTGGCGCGAAAGAACTCCCGCAGCAAATTTCCCGATTGATCCCCGTCGCCGATCCGCTCGACCATGGGACGGTGATGGCAGGTGGGTTGGCCGAAAAACCGGGCACCGTGCTCGACCGCCCCGCCTTTGGGGTCGACAGCCGCATAAACAAGCCGCTGCACGCGCGCCAAACTGATCGCGCCCGCGCACATCGCGCAAGGCTCAAGCGTCACATACAGGGTTGTGCCGATCAGCCTCTCATTGCCGAGGCGAGAAGCGCCCTCGCGCAACGCCAGCATTTCCGCATGTGCGGTCGGATCGTGCGTTTCCACGATACGGTTGCCCGTTTGCGCCAGCACGTTCCCTTCGGCCGAGATCAATGCTGCGCCGACGGGCACTTCGCCCCGTTCCCCCGCGGCCCTTGCTTCCGCCAAGGCGACGCCCAGATAGACCAAGTCTTGCTCTTTCATGGGGCTCAGGATACCCGAAAGCCACGCCATGACGAAAAGCGAAGCACCGATTGAAGCCGAACGCGGCGAGCGCATCGCCAAAGTGATCGCGCGCGCCGGCATATGCTCGCGCCGGGATGCTGAAAGGCTTATTGCCGAGGGACGCGTCGCACTGAACGGCGACAAGATTCTCTCGCCGGCGCTAAACGTTTCTCCGGATGCAATCATCACCGTGGACGGCAAGCCTATCCCCGGCGCAGCACCGGCCAAATTGTGGCGTTACCACAAACCGGCCGGCCTGGTGACGTCGCATCGCGATCCCGAGGGGCGTCCGACCGTGTTCGAGCAATTGCCCCGTTCCATGCCGCGCGCGATTTCAGTGGGACGGTTGGACATCAATTCGGAAGGGTTGCTGCTTCTCACCAACGATGGGGCGCTCGCGCGACAGCTCGAACTTCCTTCCCAAGGTTGGGTGCGCCGCTACCGGGTGCGGGTGTTTGGGCCGGTGACCCAGGCCAACCTCGATACGCTGGGCAAAGGTGTCACCATTGACGGCGTGCGCTATGAGCCCGCAACAGCGGAGCTGGAGCGCACGAAAGGTTCTAATGCCTGGCTGACGATCAGCCTCAGGGAAGGGAAAAATCGCGAAGTCAAACGGCTGATGGAGCATTTGGGCCTAAAAGTGTCGCGTCTGATTCGCATCAGTTTCGGGCCATTCCACTTGGGCCACCTTCCCGAAGGTGCCGTCGACGAAATTCCGGGCAAGGTTTGGCGCGAGCAATTGGGAATGGCGAAAAAAAGCTCCCGAGCCGAAAGGGACGAGCGGCCCAACAACAAGACGCCTGCGCGCCCGAACCCTCCACTGCACCGCGATGGCCGAGTGCCCCGCTCGGGCAAGCAGCGCCCGAAATCGGCTCCTTCGGAGGGAAAGGCGCGTTAAGGGAAGAGATACTCGATCGTCCAGGGACCTACCGATGTATCGCGCCGATAGCAGGTGCGTTCGTGCAGGCGAAAAGGGCGGTCGCGCCAAAATTCCATTTGAACCGGAAGAACCCGGAAACCGGACCAGTGCGGTGGCCGCGGCACGGTCGAAAGCGCATATTTCGCGGCATAAACGGCCACTTCTTTTTCCAGCGCAAACCGCCCTTCCATGCGGCGCGACTGGCGCGACGCCCATGCCCCGATTTGGCTGTCCTTGGGCCGCGTCGCGAAATAGGCGTCAGCTTCGGCATCGCTGACCGGCGTCACCGCGCCGCGAACCCGGACCTGGCGGCGCAGCGATTTCCAGTGAAAGGACAAGGCGGCCTTCGGATTGGCGGCCAATTCCTCGCCCTTGGCGCTTTCAAGATTGGTGTAAAATACAAACCCTTCGTGATCGACATGCTTCAACAGAACCATCCGCACGTCGGGCAGTCCTGCTGCATCTACGGTGGCGAGCGCCATTGCTTCCGGATCGTTGGGCTCGCGCGCTTTGGCCTCGGCAAACCACTCGCGAAACAGCTCGAACGGTTCGTCGGAGGGGGCCGCCTCTTTGACGGTAGCGGATGCGCTTGCTTGACCAGCCATTTGCCTCTCGTGAATGCCATTTGAGGCATCATAACCGATAGATACGCGTAAGACAGGTCTTACCCTTGGGGGCAGACTCTCCCTATATAAGAGGGTCGAAGGGAGCATGAATGCGCGATCCATACGAGGTCTTAGGTGTCTCTAAGAAAGCGAGCGAAGCCGAAATCAAGAAGGCTTTTCGTTCGCTTGCCAAGAAACACCACCCCGACACGCACGCGAGCGATCCGAAAGCGGTGAAGAAATTCCAGGAGATCAGTGGCGCCTACGAGATCATCGGCGATAAAGAAAAGCGCGCGCAATATGACCGTGGCGAGATCGACGCCGCGGGCCAGCCCAAGGGCTTCAATCCGGGTTCGCGCGGCGGAGCGGGTTTCGAACAGGGCTTCGGCGGTTTT
>DATARE010000334.1:0-1741 GCA_036264295.1 Micropepsaceae bacterium
ACGGGCCCACGCCGATCATTTCCATCTGGGCGAGGCCGTGGTCAGTGGCAGTGACGCAACGGGCCTCTTCAACGAGGTGGTCTGGAACGCGCTCACGCGCAAAGGGCTCGCACGCGCTCAATGGCCGGATTCAATCACGCTGACCCCGGAAGGTGTTTCATACGACACCGGTTTGGCGGATAAAATTCTGCGCCACTCCGGGCACTAGGTTCCGCAGGCTCGGGGCGACGGTGTGGCGCCCGTCTGAATGCGCTCCACCTTCCAATGTTTTGCACATAGAAGGCTGATTACGCTGTTCGGCCCGGCAAGATGCGCAGCCCCCACGGTTACAAGATAGCTCGCCGGGGTATTCAGCATCGCCTCGATCTTGGATATCCACGCGCGATTGCGATTGTCGAGCATAAGCACCCTTTCTTTCGGGTCCATGTCATCCATCGACATCAGCTTGGGCAGATCGCCAACGGCCCAAGCCGCCAGCATCGTCTGGTATTCGTTGCCGCCCTTGTCGTCGCTAAGGAGTTTCTTCTCGAGCACGGCGACGCCGGCACCGCCGCCCAGTTTCATCAACACATCCAGTTGCGATTGCAAGCTTTCGAGATAGAGCAATTGCTTGCCATGCGCCTTGGCATAACGGCTCATCTGGTCATCGACTCCGGGCACGAGCGGCTGGGATGCGTGTGCCGCGACAAGCGTTCTATCGAGGAACAGGGCCGCCACCCCAGGCTGCAAATAGTCCACGCGGTTGGGGTCGACATGCATGGTTTGCACCAGCGTGAAATATTTCTCCCGCGCCGGAGGCGACAACAGCTGGTGCAACGTTTGCCCGCGGGGCAAATAGCCATGATTGTCCATGAAATAATCGAATTCCGCGGTTCCGAAATCGAGATTGGTTTCGAACGCGAACACATCGGCCGATTGTATGACCTGATCGATTGCTGGCGTTTTCCAGGCAAATCCAGCCGGCAGGACGTGGACAGACCCGAGGAAATAAACGGTGCTCTTGCCGTTTACGATTTTCCACAGTGCGGGGGACTTCGCGCTTTCCGGCTGTTTGCTGTTCTCGTGTTTGGCAGACGGGACTTGGGTCGCAGCAAAAGCGGCTTCGCTTTGTGCGGTGGCAACGAAGATCAACCATGTGAAGAGAACAAATTTCAGAACTCGCAAACCCATTTTTCGCGCCTGCTCTACCGCTGCCAATCTCACTCATACCGCGCTCCGATTAAGAGCAATGGTATGAGCCGCCATCGGGGCCTCTTTTTTCGGACTGGGTAACCAAATCGTTGCCGCGCGCGGGGCGCACTCTTATTGCGCGGCAGGAACGGCCCCGCCAGAGGGGGGAGCAGAAGCAGTCGGCACGCGTTCGGCCGCGCTGATGGGGCGGGGGACTCCCAACTTTGGCGGTGGGGGCACAGCAGGCATCGGCGGAACGACAATCGGTCCCTTGGGCGGCGGCGGTTTGCCGGGACGTTCAAGCTGGGTTGCTTCGGCCATCAGTGCATCGGCCGTTAAGGGTAGCGCTTTCAGTTTTTCCGCGGCGAAAAGCGGCGCTTGATCGGCATAATGGGGCGAACTCTCCGACTTGGAACCGCCGAATGGCGTGACGCTTTCGACCTGCCAACGTCCATCTCTCGTCCAGGTGGAAATCAAGGTGAGCGCGTCGCCGGCTTGCGCAGCGGATGTGCCATCGCGGTTCAGCCGGGGCTGCAGCACGATGCTGCGCAACGTGTCGGGCCCGCCGCTC
>DATARE010000339.1:0-8376 GCA_036264295.1 Micropepsaceae bacterium
GGTCGAGTTCGCCAAGGTGCGGTTCTGAAATGGGTGGAGGTCTCCGATCTTGGTGAACTCGACCCCGCCGATATCGGGCGCGCCATCACCAGCCGGACCAAGCTCGTCGCGATTTCGCATATGTCGAATGTGCTGGGCACCAAAACGGATTTGGCGGAGGTGGTGCGGTTGGCGCATGCCAAGGGCGTGCCCGTGCTCGCCGATGGCTGCCAGGGCGCGGTTCATGGCACGGTGGATGTGCAGGCGCTGGACGTCGATTTCTACGCCATCACAGGGCACAAGCTGTATGGCCCCACCGGCATTGGCGCGCTTTATGCCAAGCGGGCGCATCTGAAGGCCATGCGCCCCTATCAGGGCGGCGGTGAAATGATCCGCGAAGTGACGCGCACCAAGGTCACCTATGCGGACGCCCCGATGCGCTTCGAAGCGGGCACCCCGCCCATCGTGCAGGCGGTGGGTTTGGCCGCGGCGCTCGATTATCTCGACGGCATCGGGCGGGACCGGATTGCCGCCCACGAAAACGGGCTTGCCCGCGATGCCGCCCGCAAGTTGAAGGAGCTGAACGGAATACGCATATATGGAGAGGCCCACGACAAGGGGCCAATCATTTCGTTCGAGGCGATAGGCATTCATGCCCATGATCTGGCGACCATCCTGGACCGTGAGGGCGTTGCGGTGCGCGGCGGGCATCATTGTGCGCAGGTGCTGATGGACCGGTTCAATGTTTCGGGAACGGCCCGCGCCTCCTTTGGGCTCTACAATACGATGGACGAGGTTGACGCGCTGATTGCCGCCGTCGGTGTCGCGCGAAAGGTGTTCGGCTGATGGATCAGAATCTGCGAGAGCTGTATCAGGAGATCATCCTGGATCATTCCCGGCACCCGCGCCATTTCGGTGCGCTGACGGATGCCAATCACGTAGCAGAAGGATTCAATCCCCTCTGCGGCGACCGGGTGAAGGTCTATCTTCAGGTGGACGATCGCAATCGCATCACCGATGTCAGCTTCGAAGGCCGGGGTTGCGCCATATCCGTTGCGTCGGCGTCGCTGATGACGGAGATGCTGAAGGGGCGCGATATCGCCGATGCCGAAAAGCTCATGGATGGTTTTGTGCATCTGGTGAAAGGCGAGGACGTGCCGGGGCTCGTGGGCGACGACCGCGATCAGTTGGAAGTGATGGCCGGCGTCTCCGCGTTTCCGATGCGGGTGAAATGCGCGACTTTGGCGTGGCATGCGATGAAGGCCGCGCTGGACGATCAACCCGTGGCAAAGACCGAATGAGCGACAGCACCAATATCGAGATGAAGCCGGAACAGGCCGCCGTGGAAACAGGTGCTCCGCCTGCGGCGCAGGTTTCGGGTTCGGCTTTGTCTCCGGAAGAGTTGGAGGCGTTCGGGAATGTGCTGATCGCCGCGCTGAAGACCGTCTACGATCCCGAAATCCCGGTCGATATCTACGAACTCGGCCTCATTTACAAGGTCGATGTCGCCGACAACAAGGATGTGACCGTCGACATGACGCTGACCGCGCCTGGCTGTCCTGTGGCGGGCGAAATGCCGAATATGGTGCGCGACGCGCTGCTGACCGTGCCCGGCATCGGTGAGGTGACGGTGAATATGACGTTTGATCCGCCATGGACGCCCGAGCGCATGTCGGAAGAAGCCAAGCTCGAATTGAACATGTTTTGAGTGAAAACCATGACCGCAACGACAACGACGACATCATCACGGCCCCGGCGCGAACGCCCCAAGGTGATACGGCTCACCGACGCAGCCGCAGCCCGTATCCGGGACATTATGGAAAAATCCGACGGCCGCTATGTCGGCGTGCGCGTGGGCGTCAAGAATGGCGGCTGTGCCGGCATGAGCTACACCATGGATTATGCGGAAAGCGCGAGCCCGCTCGATGAAGTCATCGACGAAAAGGGTGTGCGTATTCTGATCGATCCGAAAGCGGTCATGTTCCTGATCGGCACGGAGATGGATTACAAGCGCGACAAACTCGCTGCCCGTTTCGTCTTCAGCAATCCGAACCAAACCGAATCCTGCGGTTGCGGCGAATCCGTCACCATTCAGCCGGCAAAGCCGGAGAGCGAAGCCTGATCCGTTGAAGGGTTTACGCGGCCGCCGTTGCGTCGAACCGGGCTGCGCTGTCTTTTTCGCTGATCACGCAATTGCGCCCGGAACGCTTCGCGGCATAAAGACACGCATCCGCCCTGGCAATGAAGTCTGCCGCGCTTTCTTTGGGATCGAATTGCGTAACACCCGCCGAAATCGTGATCACGCCCAGAATGTCGCCGGTGGATTTCTTCACCAGCTTCTTGGATTCGACCTTGCTGCGGATCTGTTTGGCGAGGTTGACCGCTCCCGTGAGTTCGGTCTGCGGCAGGATCACCACGAACTCCTCACCGCCATAGCGCGCGGCGGTATCGCGGCCCTTCACGTTCTCTGAAAGACAATTGGCCACGAGCCGCAGCACCTGATCGCCCGTCTGATGGCCCCAGGTGTCGTTGAAAATCTTGAAATGATCGATGTCGCACATCACCAGCGACAAGGGCTCGCCGGTTTCAAGCGCGCGCTCGATGCTCTCGTTGAGTTCGGTATCGAAGGCTTTGCGGTTGGAGATGCCGGTCAGCTGGTCGGTCAGGCTTTCCTTGCGCACCGATTCCAAACGGTCGCGCAGATCGGCCACTTCGCGCGATGAGGTTTGAAGCTGAAGCTCCAAGGTCTTGGACCGCGCTTCCATCGCGCGCGTGGCGCCCACCACGCCGTCGATCAATGTTTTGATCGCGGCTTCGCTGAGCTTGGCATGGCCCAATTCGCCCGACGCTTTGGACAGTGTCTTGCCATAGGCGGAATGATCCTTGCCCGCGTTCTCCAGCAATTGAAGAACCGAATCGAGCTGGCTGGCGATCTTGTGGCCGAGCTCCGTCATCACGTCTTCATCTTTGGTGGCGCCGAAATAGCGCTCGTGAAGAATGGTCATGGTGCTCGAATCGAATTTGCAGCCGCTGCTGGCGAGCGAATCGACGGTGCGCTTCAGCTCCTGGTGTTCACCGGCGATCAGCGTGTAGGCGAATTCGTAATTTTCCGGCGTCGGCGGAATGTTCCGCTGCGCCAGCCAGGCGCAGGCGTCCCGCGCAACAGCTTGCGCTCGTTCCTTGTCCACGTTCATCTGCACGTTCCTTCCCCCTGGCGCGCGCCTTCAAAGGCAAATCGCGGGCCCATTTTGCGGGATGGAACGGTAAGAAATTGTAAAGCCGCAGGGAGTTTCCTGCGGCTTTCGTGGAAAAATCAGCTTTCGCTGTCGGCGGTGGCGAGTTTGCGCGCCGGTTTGGGGGGCAGCTTTACGGGCCTCAGCAGGAACGCCGGAAGCTGGCTGATATCGTGACCGCCGGTGCGCGGTTCGGCCTGTTTTGGCCGTGGCTCGGGTTTGTGGGTGTGCTGGCGAGGCTTCACGTCCCGCGCCGGAGCCTGGGCGACCGCGACACGTTCCGCCGGAGCGGAGGCAGGTGCCGCGGCAGCGGGTTCATAGGAGGCTTCGTGACCGTGGGGAACGCGTGGGCGTTCCCGCCCACGTTGGCGGTCACGGCTGCGGCCGCGCGAATCGCGGCTGCGTTCGGGACGCGGCGCTTCTTCGGGCAAGCCCTCCATCGCGCGGCGCGGAATGGGCGAACCCATCAAGCGTTCGATAGCAGCGACGGATTTCTCATCATGCGATCCCACCAGCATGAACGCATGGCCGGTGCGCCCGGCGCGGCCGGTGCGGCCAATGCGATGGACGTAATCGTCGGGCTGGAAAGGCACATCAAAATTGAAGATGTGACTGACGGCGGGAATGTCCAATCCGCGCGCGGCGACATCGCTCGCGATCAGCAGCGGAATCTCGCCATTGCGGAACGCTTCCAACGTGCGCGTGCGCACCGATTGGTCGAGATCGCCATGCAGAGGCGCTGCCGAGAAGCCGTGCTTGATCAGCGATTTGGCGACCACATCGACATCGCGCTTGCGGTTGCAGAACACAATCGCGTTCTTCACGTCATTCTCTTTGATCAGCCGGCGCAGCGTTTCGCGCTTGGACCAATCGCCGCCGGGAACCGTAATGGCCATCTGTGTGATGGTCGTTGCCGCTGTCGCCGGACGCGACACCTCGATGCGCACGGGGGCTTGAAGGAATTGGTCCGTCAGGCGCTGAATCTCGGGCGGCATGGTTGCCGAATAGAAAAGCGTCTGGCGGGTGAACGGCGTCAGCTTGGCGATGCGTTCCACATCGGGAATGAAGCCCATGTCGAGCATGCGGTCGGCTTCGTCGATCACCAGGATTTGCACGCCGGTCATCATCAGCTTGCCGCGCTCGAAATGATCGAGCAGCCGGCCCGGCGTCGCGATGAGCACATCCACGCCGCGGTCGAGCTTTTTGTCCTGGTCGTCGAAGGAAACGCCGCCGATCAGAAGGGCCATGGAAAGCTTGTGATATTTGCCGTAACGCTCGAAGCTCTCGGCGACCTGTGCGGCCAATTCGCGCGTAGGCTCCAGGATCAATGTTCGGGGCATGCGCGCTTTGGCGCGTCCGCGGGCCAGGATCTCGATCATCGGCAGGGTGAAGGATGCGGTCTTGCCGGTTCCTGTCTGCGCGATACCGATAAGGTCCTTGCCTTTGAGAACTTCCGGAATCCCGCGTGCCTGAATCGGCGTCGGTGTTGTGTAGCCGGAATCGGCAACGGCCTTGAGAAGCTGGGGTCCTAGCCCGAGATCCTCGAAACGGACTTCAGTGGTGGTAGGAGAATTTGAAACTGCGGGCCCCGGGGGCACTTCGCCGAGTGTGCTGGCATCCGAGCCAGCCAGACTTTCGATACTTATGTTTAAGGCTCCAATAGGCCATTTCCGGACGCCTGTCTGGAATCACAGCCTGATAGTTGCGCCGCAACATAGTGATAAAGCCCGATTTGTCAATCTAGGGGACTTCACGAGGCCGTTCTTGGAGCCAAACCCGCATAGCGCGATTCATGGGCATTCATGATTGCACGCGTGTGGTCCAGGATTTTCATTCCGTAGACTTCGCCGGGCGTCTGGAAGAGGCCCAGCCGCCGCGCACCCATTCCGAGCTTCAGACTGCTGGTCAGATAAACCAGAGGGATGGCCAGGACGAGCCCGAGCAGGAAGGGCACAAACCACCAGAATTCGCCGGGCAGATAACGCTGCAAGGCAAATGTGGCAGCAATTCCGGCCAATGTGTGGGGCAGGAACATCCGCGCCACGAACCAAAACGGAAGCGCGTGGTCGTCGCGCTGCTGTGTGCCCCAACTGGTTGTGCGTCCGCAGAGAATGCTGAACACGAACCAGCTGTGCGACAGCATGACCACGGGCGCGAGCAGCGTCGAAAAAAGGCACTCCAGAAGCACGCTGCGAGTCAGCGGCAATCTGCCGCCATGCGAGGCGAGGATCGCGGGGTCGCGCGAGGCGACGTGAAGGGCGAGCAGCTTTGGCGCGTAAAGGATCGCCAAGGTGAAGCCGAGCAATAGAAGCAGCTCAACTGTGTGGGAAATCGGTGCCGACAAAACGGGATAGCGGCCGAAATAAGTGACCGGAACCACCTGGGCCGCGAAATAAATCTCCACCGCCGAGGTGATCAACATCAGCAGCCAAAGCGGAGAGGCCACATAGTTCATCACGCCCATGAGAAAGTGCAGGCGGCTGGGCATGCGCAAACCGATCGCGAGAATGAGGCGCGCGTGCTGAAGATTGCCCTGGCACCAGCGGCGGTCCCGCTTCAAATAATCGAAAATGGTCGGCGGGGGTTCTTCATAAGAGCCGCCCAAATCGGGCGCCATCAATACATCCCAGCCGGCGCGCTTAAGAAGGGCTGCCTCCACGAAATCATGGCTGAGAATTTCGCCGCCCAGGGGCGCCCGGCCCGGCAATTTCGGCAGGCCGCAATGGCGGATGAAAGCCCGTACACGGATGATCGCGTTGTGCCCCCAATAGTTCCCGTCGGTTCCCTGCAGGAAAGCCAATCCCGCCGCATGGCACGGGCCATAAACGCTCGAGGAGAATTGCTGAATGCGAGCGAACAGCGATTCGCGGCCGATGAGTTGGGGCGGGACCTGAATTAGCGCCGCACGCGGATTTTGATCCATCAGGCCAACCAGGCGTACCAAGGTTTCGCCGGTCATCAGGCTGTCGGCATCCAGCACCACCATGTAATCGTAGTGCGATCCCCAGTTCTGGCAGAAATCCTGGATGTTGCCGCTCTTGCGCCCGATATTGCGGGGGCGGTGCCGGTAATAAATGTTGGGTTCGCCGGGGGCGCTGTCGCGCAGGCGCCGCCATTCGTCTTCTTCAATTTTTTGCAGTTCGGGATTGGTGGTGTCGCTCAGAACGAAATAATCGAAGCCTTGGCCATGGGCGCCGCGAACCGATTCGCGAATCGCCGCAAGCCCGGCAAAGATCCGGGCCGCGGATTCGTTGAACACCGGCATCACGATTGCCGTGCGGGATCGATCCTGATGCGGTGGGGTCCATCCCACATCCGGAGGCGTCGGGAGAACGTCGATATTCTGCCGCCGCACATAGGCGCCGATGCAGGCGAGCCAGAACGATGCGGCGATCCAGGCAAAAAGAATTGTGAACAGCGTAAACAGGAAGATTTCCAGGACCGAAAGCCCGTCTACCCGAATCACAGACCACACCGGCTGGTCCGCCACCACCGTCGATGACACCACCAAGCCAAGGAAAAGCCATCGCCTGACGGAAATATCAGGCACGGTCATCCTTCCGAATCGCTACATAGCGCAGCTCCGCCGGCCTGAACGAATCGCGCAACGCCCGAACGAGCGCCGCGATCATCAGGGATGGGGTCCAAACCGAGAGATCCTGCTCCGGCATGTTCATGAACCGCCGGGCGGGAACCGAATCGAATGCTTCGGGACCCGTCTGGAACTCTGCGTTCACTTCATTTTGCGCGGATCGAAATTCTATTTCCTCGGTAAGAAGACAAACAGTTTCACTGGGGAACAAATCCGAAACTAGGCGCTGTGTCATGGTTACTCCGCTACGCACTCGCCGATTTATTTCGACGCTGCTGTGCAATTGCAGCAAAAAAATGACGTATCCTCCCGGCGGACCCTATTTCGCGAGGGTGCTCCCAAATTGGGCAGCTATCCTTCGCGAGACAGCGCCAAAACGTCCCTAATTCGGAAGAGTTCTCATGGCCTTAGAAATGTCTTGGTTAGGTCACAAGAGTCGCACTCGGGACCTTTGTAGAACCGAAAAATGTCGATGATTGATCGCCGAAGCTTTCTCGCAACCGGATTTGGCTGGCTCCTTGCTGCAGCTGCACCAGCGGCGCCCGTGCTGCAAAGAGCAACGCTTCTGGGTCCGCCGCAGCCCTTCGGTTTCGACCGGCTGGTGAAATTGGCCAAAGCCACGGCCGGCGAGACCTACAGACCTCCCGCCGGCACAGCGGCCGACATTCTCAGTCGCATGGATCCTGCCGCCGGACAGAAGGTCCGTTTCCGTCCCGATTACGAGCTATGGCGAGGACAGCCCACGCGGCAGCCGGTCTCGTTTTTTCATTTGAACCGCTACGCGCCGCAGCCGGTGAAAATCTATGCGGTGGCCGGCGGCATGGCGCGCGAGATTGTCTACAGCACGCAATATTTCGACTATGCGGGAACGGGACTCGACACGCGTCTTCCTGCCGATGCCGGCTTTTCCGGTTTTCGTGTGATGAACGGCCAATCGAGTTTGACCGATTGGCTGGCCTTTCAGGGCGCGAGCTATTTCCGCTCTTCCGGTTCAGAAGATCAGTATGGCGCCTCTGCGCGCGGCATCGCCATCAACACCGCACTTTCCACCACGGAGGAATTTCCCCGCTTCTCGCATTTCTGGCTCAGCGAGCAGGGACAGACCGTCACGGTTTATGCGCTTCTCGATGGGCCGAGCATCACCGGGGCGTACCGCTTCGACGCGGTGAAGAACGATACAGTGGTGATACAGGTGCATGCGGAATTGTTTGCGCGCGCTGATATCGCGCGGCTCGGCATTGCGCCGCTGACCAGCATGTATTGGTACGGCGAAAATTCGCGCGCGCCGTCGGTGGATTGGCGCCCGGAAATTCACGACAGCGATGGGTTGTCCATGTGGACGGGCACCGGCGAACGCATATGGCGGCCGCTCAACAATCCTCGCACGCTGCAAACCAATTCCTTTGCCGACAAAGGTCCGAAGGGTTTCGGCTTGATGCAGCGCGACCGCGATTTCGAAAATTATCAGGACGACGGCGCGTTCTACAACAAGCGCCCCGGCATCTGGGTTGAGCCACGCGGGGATTGGGGCGAGGGCGTGGTGCAGCTTATTGAGATTCCGACCGAGGATGA
>DATARE010000389.1:0-2491 GCA_036264295.1 Micropepsaceae bacterium
GCTGCTGACATTGTTGCGCACGCCGCCGCTTGTTGTCGTGCTGGTTTGCGCTGCGGGCGGGGCGGCGTTTTAGGAAGAAAGGAAGGCTACTTTTTGTGAACAAAAAGTAGCAAAAAAACTTTGTTAATTTGGGCCATGGGCGTTATCGGCGACAACGCCCATGGCCCAAATTAACAAAAAATTTTGCGCCGCTTTTTTAAAAGCGGCTACTTACTTCACGCGCTAAACTGAATGACTTCGCGCACGCGCGGATAAATCTCGTTGACCCAACGCGATCCGGAAAACACGCCGTAATGGCCCACGCCCGTTTGCACGTGGTGGCGCTTGAGCGCGGGGCGGAGACTGGTGCACAAATCCAAGGCGGCGGCGGTCTGCCCGAGCCCGCAGATATCATCGCGCTCGCCTTCGACGGTGAACAGGAAGGTCTTTTTGACCATGCCCGGCTTCACCGGACGGCCGCGATATTTCAATTCCCCCTTGGCCAGCTCATGATCCATGAAAATGCGCTTGACGGTTTCAAGGTAGAACTCCGCGGGAAGGTCCATGACCGCGAGATACTCGTCGTAGAAAGCGCGATGCATTTCCACCGCCGCCTTGTCCCCCGTCGCCAGCGAACGGAACTGCCGGAGATGCGCGCTGACATGCTTGTCGAGATTCATGGAGACGAAAGCCGACAGCTGGATAAACCCGGGATAAACGCGCCGCCCGGCGCCGCGGAAACGCCACGGGACGACGCCGATCATGCGCGTCTCGAACCAGGAAATATCCTTGGTCTTCGCGAGCTTGTTAACTTTGGTGGGGTTGCGGCGGGTATCGATGGGACCAGCCATCAAGGTCATGCTGCGGGGCGTCGCCGGGTTGTTGTCTTCAGACATGATGGCGACGGCTGCCAGGACCGCAACCGCAGGTTGGCACACGCCTAACACGTGGCTGCGCGGTCCTAAAAACTCCAGGAATTTGATCACGTGTTCGACATACTCATCGAAACCGAAGCGCCCGGCTTCGACCGGCATATCGCGCGCATTATGCCAATCCGTGATATAAACATCATGGTCCTGCAGCAGCGTTTCCGCTGTGCTGCGCAGCAAGGTGGCGAAATGGCCCGACATGGGGGCGACGAGCAAGACCTTCGGTTGGGCGCGATCCGAATCTTTCTTGAAATGGATCAGGCTGGCGAAGGGCGTCGCCAAGACGGTTTCATCCGTGACGCTGACGAGCTGGTTGCCGATCTCAATGTCGTTGATCGCGTAAGCGGGGCGCTTATGGGTGGTGCCGGAATAGCCGAACACATCGAGCGCCGCCGTCACATGGCGCAGGGTGACTCCGTAGGGCTGCGTTGGCGTCAGGCTTCTCAACAGCGTGCTGCTGTTGCGGGCCATCATTCGCAACGGATCCATAAAGTCCGACTGAGCCTGGTAGATGTCGTAAATCATCATTCAATCCCTTAGGCGAATGTGGTATCGCCGAATCCAGGAAGTCAGGTGTTCACAGTATTGTGCACCGCGTCTAGTGCGAAAAGTACAATCATTCATAAAAAAGAAAGGGCGATTATGACAGAGGCGACCCTGCTGATCAGCAGCAAGAACTACTCCTCCTGGTCGTTGCGCGGGTATCTGTTGGCGAAGCTCTCTGGAATCGACTTCATCGAAGAGAAGGTCTCTCCCGATGATGCAAGGGCCCGGGCGGAACTGCTGATGCGCACATCCTCGATTCTCGTGCCGTGCCTCATTCACGGGGAGGTGACGGTATGGGACACGATGGCGATCGCCGAATACCTGAACGAGATGTTTCCCGAGGCGCAGATGTTGCCGCGCGAGAAGGTGGCGCGGGCGCGGTGCCGGTCGATTTCCGGCGAAATGCATTCCGGTTTCGCCGCCTTGCGCTCCTCGCTGCCGATGAATTTGCGCTTCCGCAAGCCGGGCTTCACGGTTTGGTCGTCGGCCCAGGCGGACATCGACCGGATCACTTCGATTTGGCGGGAGTGCCTGGCGACCTGGAAGGGACCTTTTCTGTTCGGGAGGAACCCCACGATCGCCGATGCGATGTACGCCCCGGTGGTGACCCGCTTCCTCAGCTACGACGTGACCATCGGCCCGGTCGCCCAGGATTACTGCAGCACCATCATGAATTGGGAACCGATGCGCCGGTGGGCCGCCGAGGCCCGGACGGAGCCGCAGGAAATCATCGAGCTGGATATGGATTTCTAAGCCGGGAATTTCCAAACGCCACGGCGGCCGGCAAGGCGGCCGGTCAGCACGACCGGGTTGGCAGTCTATTTCGGTACCACGGTCCATGGCGTCGGTGGCGGTACAGCGCATGGCCCCTCGGCATCGACGGTCGCGAAATCGGCCGGGGCAATGATCTCGATATATTCCATGTCGGGCGAATAATCGAACAGGTAATGCACTATGCCCGGTTGCTGGTGCACGCAGTCACCGGCGGCCACGAGGTGCTCCTTGTCGTTATACAGGAAGCGGGCCCAGCCTTTTTG
>DATARE010000424.1:0-7861 GCA_036264295.1 Micropepsaceae bacterium
CCGCTCCGAACGGCTTCGCGCAGGCGGCGCATCAGATCCTGGAAAAACGTCAGATTGTGCGTGGTGAGCAGCATGGAGGCGATGATTTCCCCCGCTTTGACCACGTGATGAAGATAGCCGCGCGAATAGCCGCGGCAGGCCACGCAGGAGCATGCGTCGTCAAGGGGCATGGCGTCGTCGGCATGGCGTGCATTGCGAAGATTGACCGGCCCCTTCCAGGTGAAGGCCTGTCCGTTCCGCCCGGAGCGGGTGGGCAGCACGCAGTCGAACATATCGATGCCGCGAAGCGCCGCCCCGACAATGTCGTCAGGCTTGCCAACGCCCATCAGATAGCGGGGCCGGTCACGAGGGAGATGCGGCAACGTCGCGTCCAAAACATCGAACATGGCCGCCTGCCCCTCCCCGACCGCGAGGCCGCCCACCGCATAGCCGTCGAAACCAATCGCCATAAGCGCCTCGGCCGAGCGCTGGCGCAGGTGCGGATAGATGCCGCCCTGCACGATGCCGAAGCAGGCGCGCCCCTCCTGTATGCCGAAAGCTGTCTTCGAGCGCTTTGCCCACCGCATCGAGAGAGCGAGCGATTTTTCGATCTCCGCTTCCGTGGAAGGAAATGGCGCGCATTCGTCCAATACCATCTGGATGTCAGAGCCGAGAAGGCGCTGAATCTCCATGGCGCGCTCGGGCGAGAGGAAATACTCCGTGCCATCGATATGCGAGCGGAAGCGGACGCCCTCTTCCGTGATCTTGCGCAATTTCGAAAGCGACATCACCTGGAAACCGCCGGAATCGGTCAGAATGGGTCGTGGCCAATTCATGAATTTGTGCAAGCCGCCGAGCCGCGCGATGCGCTCGGCACCTGGCCGCAACATCAGGTGATAGGTATTGCCCAGAATGATATCGGCACCAGTTTCGGCCACGCCTTCCGGCAGCATGGCTTTCACGGTGGCCGCCGTTCCCACCGGCATGAAGGCAGGGGTGCGTATGCTCCCGCGCTGGAGCGCTATAATTCCCGAACGCGCCGGCCCGTCGCTGCCGAGGATTTCAAAGCCAAGACCGCTCACGCCCGCACCCGAAACAGAAGACATGCATCGCCATAGGAATAGAACCGGTAACGCGCCGCGATGGCTTCCGCATAGGCAGCCTTCATCGTCTTCGTCCCCGAAAAGGCCGACACCAGCATGAACAGCGTCGAGCGCGGAAGGTGAAAATTCGTCAACAGCACATCGACGCATTTGAACCGGTAACCGGGTGTGATGAAGAGGGCGGTATCACCGGAAAACGGGTGGATGCGCCCTGAATCATCGGCTGCGGTTTCCAGCGTGCGCAGCGCCGTGGTGCCAACGGCGACAATGCGCCCTCCGGCGGCGCGGGTGTCGTTCAATATCCGGGCGGTATGCGGGGACAGTTCCGCCCATTCGGCATGCATCTTGTGATCCGCAGTGTCCTCGGCCGTCACCGGAAGAAATGTACCGGCCCCGACATGCAGCGTGACGTGCGCGCATGCGATGTGCTTCTCGCCCAAGCGCGCAAGCAACTCCGGTGTGAAATGCAGACCCGCTGTCGGTGCCGCCACCGAACCCGGGCGTTCCGCGTAGACGGTCTGGTAATCCGCCGCATCGCGCGGATCGGGTTTGCGCTTGCCCGCGATATAGGGCGGCAGCGGCACCTCGCCTTCCGACGCAATGGCCGCGTCAAGCGCGGCACCTTCCTTTTCGAAAATGATTTCGATCTCGCCACCGTCACGCGCCGCAATAACGCCTTCAAGCGTTTGCCCGACGCGGATTCGATCGCCGGGTTTCAGCCGCTTCGCCGGACGGGCAAGGGCACGAAAACTCGAAGGCGAGACGCGCTTGTGCAGCATCACCTCGATTCCGGCGCCTGCTCCGGTGGGATCACGTCCCAGACGGCGGCCCATAAGCCGCGCCGGGATCACGCGCGTATCGTTGACGACCAGGCAATCGCCGGCCCGCAACAGCTCCGGAAGCTCCTGCATCGTGCGATGCTCGCGGGACCCGTTTTCGCGCACGACCAGCAGGCGCGAGGAATCGCGCGGGGATGCAGGCCGCAACGCGATTCTGTCTTCCGGCAGATCGAAGTCGAAATCCTCGACGCGCATTACCCCAGGCTCTTCAGCACCGCGGCGGCGATGCGGTCCTGGGTAGCCTCATCCAGATAGGGATGCATCGGAAGGCTGACGACACGCTTGCTCAGCGCATCGCTGACCGGCGTCGGCGCTGATGGGAAATGGGCATAGGCGCGCTGGCGCCCCAGCGGAATGGGATAATACACCGCCGTAGGAACGCCCTCGTCCCTCAAATCCGCCTGCAGCTTGCTGCGGTCTTCAACCTGAATCGTATATTGCGCCCACACCGATTGCGCGCCTTCGATCACATGGGGAACGGCGATGCGATTGCTTCTTCCGAGCAGCGCATTGTAGCGCGTTGCCACGCGGTCGCGCGCAGCGATCTCATCGGGAAAGATTTTGAGCTTCTCGATCAATATCGCGGCTTGGATCGTGTCGAGCCGTGAGTTCAAGCCGATGCGCGCATGTTCGTACCGGTCGGTGCCCTGTCCGTGCATGCGCAAGGACCGCAAAATTTCCGCCAAACCATCATCGTTGGTGAAGCAGGCGCCGCCATCGCCGTAGCAGCCCAAAGGCTTCGCCGGAAAAAAGCTGGTCGCCGCCGCATCGCCGATAGACCCCGTGCGCTGGCTGTCGAGTATGCCTCCGAAAGCTTGCGCGGTGTCGCAGAGCATCGGCAGATTTTCGCGGCGGGCAATCGGGATCAACCGCCGATAATCCGCAGGCTGGCCGAACAGATCGACCGGCATGATCGCTTTGGGCATCAGCGCGCCAGCGCGGCGCACCATGGCAATGGCGGCTTCAAGACTCACCGGGTCCATGTTGAACGTGTCGGGCAACACGTCGACAAAGACGGGTGAGGCACCCGCGAGCGCCACCACTTCGGCGGTCGCGGCAAAGGTGAAAGACGGCACGAACACCGCATCGCCGGGGCCAATACCCCAAGCTCGCAGCACCAGCAGCAAAGCGTCGGTGCCGTTGGCACAGGCCACGGCGTGCTTTACGCCCGCAAAGGCGGCGAGCTGCTGCTCCAGCGCCGTGACTTGCGGCCCCAAAATCCATTGTCCCGCTTCGACCGCGTCCTGAATGGCCCGCGCCAGAGGCTCGCCCAAACGCTTGCGCTGAGCCTGCAAGTCAATGAAGGGAATCGGATCGGACAAGTTCTACCCTATTTGTCATGGCCCGGTTCAACCGGGCCATCCAGCTGCCGCACATCCCTGCGGCGAACGAGTCCTGCATCGCCTGGATGGCCTGCTGTGGCGGGCCATGACAATGGAGGTATTTCGCAGAGCGCTAGCATCGCTTCTTGCTCGCGACAAATCACGCGATGTGACGTTTCGTTGCTGCAAACCTCAAGGCAAGGTCATGCTGATGATCTTGTCGGGATCGACAACCGAACCATTGTTGGCCTCGTTGCCCTTCTTGATCGCATCGACATGCTCCATGCCCTCGATCACGCGGCCCCACACGGTATATTTCCCATCGAGCCACGGCCCTTCATCGAAGCAGATGAAGAACTGGCTGTTCGCCGAATCGGGATTGTTGCTGCGCGCCATCGAGCAGGTGCCGCGCACATGGGACTCCTTCGAGAACTCCGCCTTGAGATTTGGCTTCTTCGAACCGCCCGTACCGGTGCCGGTGGGATCGCCCGTCTGCGCCATGAAGCCCGGAATGACCCGATGGAAGACCACGCCGTTGTAAAAGCCCTCGCGGGTAAGGTCCTTGATACGCTCCACATGGTTGGGGGCGAGATCGGGCCGCAGCTCGATCACGACACGGCCGGTCTTCAGCTCCATATGCACAAGATTATCGGAGTCGCTCATTGGGTTCCTTTCTGGCGGGCAGATTTGGCTGTTTCGGTCAACTATACCCCCCTTCCCCCTTCAAGAGGGAAGGAGCGGCGAAAATACCGGTGATTTCCTTGTTATTTTGCTGAAACACCCCTTAGGATTCCGGTGCGATTGGGGTGCTGTTTCGGTGCAATTGGATGCAATCAGGATGCCTTCGGCGTGACGCTCATGCGCTGAGAATATGGGAGCCACGAACTCATTTGGCTATGCGCTTTTCCATGAATATGCTCAGCGGAGCTTCGGGATAATTCCCAAATCGCCCACATTGCCGATAGCCCAATCTCTCATAAGTCCGAATCGCAGCTGGCGATCTGATGCCGGTTTCCAGCTTCAATTCCTCAAGTCCTGCCTTACGTGCCATGCCTTCAAGAACCAGAACAATTTCCGCGGCCAGTCGACGTCCTCGTGCTTCCGGCCTGACATAGATGCTCTTCAACTCGCCGTAACCCGGATAGAGCGTAAGTGCACCACATCCGATAGCCGAGCCGGCATCACGTGCGATTAGGAAGATAATGTTGTCGTCACCGTGCCCATCGATTGGAATGCTGAAGCGGTTTTCCGGGGGATAGAGAGCATCCAATTCCGCATCCCTCGCCCTGAGCAGCTGGATCGCTTCGGCTGAATCAGCGGGCTCCCTTTCGATAATTAGAGGCATCGTGTCAGGGTTTTTTCTTGTGCGCGGCAAAACGCGCCTTCAGCGCCTCAGCGACACTGGGCGTGGTGAAGGCACCGATATCGCCGCCGAAGGAGGCAATTTCCTTGACCAGCCGCGAGGCAATCGCCTGGTAGCGCGCATCGGCCATCAGAAACAGCGTTTCGATATCCGGGTCCAGCCGCTGGTTCATGCCGACCATCTGGAACTCGTATTCAAAATCCGAGACCGCCCGCAAGCCGCGGATGATAACGCGGGCGCCAACCTTTTGCGCGTATTGGATCAAGAGGCAATCGAACGTCTCGACCGAAATGACCGCACGGCCATCGCCGGCCAAATGCGCGGTCTCGCGCCGTACCATTTCGACCCGTTCCGCAATCGAAAAAATCTGGCTCTTCGATGGATTGTTGGCGATGCCGATGACCAGCCGGTCCACCAGCTTCACCGCGCGCTTGATGATATCGAGATGACCCAGGGTCACGGGATCGAAGGTGCCGGGATAAAGCCCAATGCGTTCCGTTGTCATGGAATAATCCCCCGGAATTCAGATTGCTCTGCAGGCAGAACAATCTTCGTCCTCCCTTGAAAAGGGAGGCTCGGATTGTTCTTCGCGAAGCGAAGGACGTCCCGGGGAGGGATCGTTCCGCCGGCGAAGCAAAAAAGCCCCCCACCCGAGCCGCTTACGCGGCCCGTCCTCCCCCTTTCAGGAGGAGGGGATTTTCTGGTCGCCATCATTCTTCGCTGTCCCCCGAACTGTCGGCAATGCGTTCCACCGAAACCACGCGCTCGCCGTCTTCCATGCGGAACAGCGTGACGCCCTGGGTGGAACGCCCCTTGATCCCGATATCGGCCACGCGCACGCGAATGGTCTGACCCAGATTGGTGATCAGCATCAGATCGTCGGATTCTTCGACCGGGAAAGCCGCCACGATGGCGCTGTTTTTGGCGCCCATGCCCATGGCGACGATGCCCGAGCCGCCGCGCCCCGTGACGCGGAATTCATAGGAGCTGGTGCGCTTGCCGAAACCTTGCTCCGAAACGGCCAGGACGAATTGTTCGCGGGCGCCAAGCTCCGCATAGCGTTCCGGCGAAAGCACCGCTTCCTCGGTGCCATCATCGGATTCGTCCTCAATGGCGATGTCCGTCTCCTCGTTCGCGTCGCCCTGCGCTTTGCGAGCAGCATTCGCCTGCCGCAGATAGGCGCGCGCTTCGGCCACGCTGCCATCGCCATGGGCGAGCAGCGCCAGACTTACCACCTCATCGCCGGGCGCGAGCTTTATCCCACGCACGCCGGTGGAATCGCGCCCCTTGAAGACCCGCACGTCAGTCAGAGCAAAGCGGATGCATTTTCCCATCCGCGTGGTCAGCAGCACATCGTCCTGATCAGTACAGGTCTGCACCCCGACAATGGCATCGCTGGGTTCCAGCTTCATGGCAATCTTGCCATTGCGATTGATGCTGACGAAATCGGACAGCTCGTTGCGCCGAACGCCACCCGATTTGGTGGCGAACACGACGTTCAGCTTTTCCCACTGCGCCTCATCCTCGGGCAAAGGCAGGATTGTCGCGATCCGTTCCTTTTCCTGGAGCGGAAGCAGATTCACCATCGCCTTGCCGCGGCCCTGAATGCGGGCTTCCGGAAGCCGCCAGACCTTGAGTTTGTAGGCCATGCCGCTGGACGAGAAGAACACCAAAGGCTGATGCGTGGACGCGACGAAGAGATTGGTGACGTAATCCTCTTCGCGCGTCGCCATGCCGGCGCGCCCCTTGCCGCCGCGGCCCTGCACCCGATATTCGGCAACCGGCGTGCGTTTGATGTAGCCCGCATGCGTGACCGTGACTGCGACTTCTTCGCGCTCGATCAGGTCTTCGTCTTCGACCTCGATCTCGGCTTCCACGATTTCGGTGCGCCGCGGCGTGGCGAATTCATTGCGTACGTCGCTCAACTCCTGCCGGATAATGGCGAGCACGCGGGGCCGCGAGCGCAGGATATCGAGATAATCCGCGATCGCGACGCCGAGTTTCTGCACTTCTTCGGCAATTTCCGCGATGCCAAGTGCGGTCAGCCGCGCCAGACGGATTTCCAGGATGGCTTTGGCCTGTTCTTCCGTCAGGCGAATGGTGTTGTCTTCGGCGACCAAATGGCGCGGATCAGCGATAAGCGCCACCAGAGGGCCTACGTCCTTGGCGGGCCAGGCACGCTCCATCAGCTGGGCCCTCGCCGTGGCTGTGTCCGGCGCGGCACGGATCAGCGCGATCACCTCGTCGATATTGGCGACCGCAATGGCCAGGCCCACCAGTGTGTGACCCCGGTCGCGGGCCTTTTGCAGATCATGCCGCGTGCGGCGCGTCACCACCTCTTCGCGGAACAGCACGAAGGCGGCAATCATCTGCTTCAGATGCATCAGCTCGGGGCGGCCGCCATTGAGCGCCAGCATGTTCACGCCGAAACTCGTCTGCAGTTCCGAGAACCGGTAGAGCTGGTTCAGCACGACCTGCGAGGAGGCATCGCGCTTCAACTCGATCACCACGCGCATGCCGTGGCGGTCGCTCTCGTCACGCATTTCCGAAATGCCTTCGACGCGCTTGTCGCGCACGAGTTCGGAAATGCGCTCCAGCATGCGCGCCTTGTTCACCTGATAGGGAATCTCAGTGACGATGATCGCTTCGCGGTCCTTGCGCAGCTCTTCGATGTGAAGCTTGGCGCGCATCAGGATCGAACCACGCCCCCGCGCCAATGCCGCGCGCGGCGCGTTGCGGCCGATGATCAGCGCCCCTGTCGGAAAATCCGGCCCCGGCACCATTTCGGTGAGCGTTTCCATCGAAATCGAGGGATCTTCGATATAGGCCAGAGTCGCGTCAATCACCTCGCCTAGATTGTGGGGCGGGATGTTGGTCGCCATGCCGACCGCGATGCCGCCGGCCCCGTTGACCAGGAGATTGGGGAAGCGCGCCGGCAGCACGATCGGCTCGTGCTCGGATGCGTCATAATTGTCCTGGAAATCGACGGTGTCTTTTTCCAGATCTTCCGTCAGCGCGTGCGCGGCCTTGGCGCGGCGCACTTCGGTGTAGCGCATGGCGGCGGGGGGATCGCCATCGACCGAGCCGAAATTGCCCTGCCCGTCGATGAGGGGCAGCCGCATGGAGAATTCCTGCGCCAGCCTTACCAGAGCGTCATAGACCGCCTGGTCGCCATGGGGGTGATATTTGCCGATGACGTCGCCGACGATGCGGGCCGACTTGCGATAGGACTTGTTCCAATCATTGCCGTTCTCG
>DATARE010000233.1:0-1815 GCA_036264295.1 Micropepsaceae bacterium
AACCCGAAGAGAATCAGTTTGCCGGCGATGGAATTTAAGCAGTAGGCAGCCGCATCGTACGTGCCGCCGCCGATGGACACGGCGATTAAAAACCACGCGAGCAACAAGGTTCCGAAATAGAGCGCCACCCCGGTGATGCGATGCGCAATCGACATCGTCATGGTCAGCATCGGGCGGTAGATTTGCAGATGTGGCGACAGCGGCCGGCGTTCCTCGACGCCGCTCGCGCCGAACTCCGGCTCTGTCATGGAATTTGCCCCCCTCAAAAATTTGATTGCCCATCCACTAATGCAATTGGCCTTGCCGGGCAACGTACATTCAACGCGTTCATGAGAAGACTTCAGAACCGCCCGAATTCGGACGCGTGCCTGATCGTGCATCGGTTTGGACGGAACCCTCGCTAAGCCGGATCAGCCCGCGCCGTTGGACAATCTCCTTAAGCCAAATTGTCGCGGCGCAGTGAACCTCCGCGCTTTTTCCTTATTGAGTCAGCTCGGTATAGGCTATCATGCTTTGATGTTCCCTGGCACAAATTTGACTCGGCAAGTAAAATCGAAGCGCCGATGGCTTGGACGACATGAGCGCGCGAGGCGGCAAACTCATCGCGTGCTTTTTGCCGGTTCGCTGGCGGGAGCCTGCTGGCTATTGCTAGCCTTCACGGGGTTTTCATCAGCCGCCTTGGCGGCGGCGGGCCGCGTCACCATCGTGTCGGACGGTGTCCCGCGCACCGCCATCTTCGTCCAACACCGGCGTCTCAAGCAAGCGCGCCGGCCCGCCGTCATCATCCTGCGCGGCGGCCGGGATAAGGGGGCGCGCCTCCGGCGGCCATTCGGCCTTGAAGAAATGGCGCGGTCATCCGGTGCGGTCCTGATCTATCCAGAACCTCTAGCCGGGCATTGGGGGGACGCGCCTGGACCCGAAGCTCGCCGCGATGCGGTCTTTATTCATGATTTGATCGCGAAGTTTGTTGCCCGTGGAATTGCCGATCGTGGCAAGGTCTTTCTCGTTGGCATAGGCCCTGGGGGGATCGTGGCCTTGCGTCTCGCCTGCGACGAAAAGAACGTCTTCGCGGGAATGGCGGTTGTCGGGGCGAGCCTGCCATCCGATCTTGAAGCGACCTGCAAACCGTCGCATCCGCTTCCCCTCATGATGATTGCGGGCAGCGCGGATACCGGGATTCCATATCATGACGGCAAGGCCAGTCTGCCGCGTGGCAACACCGAGCTTCTTTCGATCGACGCGACGCTAGGTCTCTTCGGCAAGGCCGCGCGCTGCACTGGAGGCATGACGACCACCGCCTTGCCTGGCAAGGACGTTCACGTTGGCACGCGTGCCTACCTCGACAAGCTGAACAATTGCGTAGTCCCGGTCCAGGCGGTCCGGATCGAAGAGGGCGGTCACTCGCCACCTGGTCCTTCGAGCCGAGGCGGTCCCGGGCATGGCCTCGCCAGTGGCGATGTCAATAGAGCGAAGCTCGTTTGGGATTTTTTCCGTCGCCTCGGCGGCTGAGGCTGGATGCCCCCGGGCGCGCCGCTCCGGGCCGCGCCGCGACCCAGATGAATCTCGGCACTGCGCTCCAAGTGACTCGGCGAGCGGAAGAGCGGGACTGGAGAGAAACGCGAAGGGCTATCTCGTCCTTCGATAAACTCAGGATGAGGGGCGAGGGCGCCCCAAAGGCCACGCTGAGCCCGGCTCAGGATTGCGGCCGCGCCCCCCCAATGGTCAGCTCGACCACTTCTGGCGGACGCAGGAAGCGAACCGGCGTGTGGGCTGTGCCAAGGCCGGCGGAGATGATGAGATGACGGTCTCGTTGGA
>DATARE010000434.1:0-2633 GCA_036264295.1 Micropepsaceae bacterium
AGCCAGCGCGGGCTCTCCGGCACGTTGCGCCGGATCCACAGCACGAACAGCGCGCCGACCGAACCGATCAGCACCACCCAACGCCAGCCATCGAGCCCGAGCGGCGCAATCGGCACCAATTGCCAGGCGAGGAACGCGACCACCGGGACGGCGATAAACTGCGTCACCTGGTTGAAGGCAAAGGCGCGGCCGCGCACATGTTTGGGGACCAGCTCGGCAATATAGGCATCCACCGTCACCAATTCGACGCCGATGCCGATGCCGGCGATGAAGCGCCACAGATTGAGCCCGAACGCGTCGGTCTGGAACGCCATCACCACGGTCGCCGCGGTGTACCAGAGCATCGAGGCGGTGAAGATCGTGCGCCGTCCGAAACGGTCGGCAATGAATCCGAACAGAGCGGTGCCGAGGAAAAGCCCGGCAAACAGCGCGGCAACGAAACTCGCGATGCCGTTGTTGCCGAACAGGCCCGGTGTCGCCGGTGTGAGAATGCCGCTTCTGACCAGGCCCGGCGCGACATAGGCGGTAAAGAACAGATCGTAGAATTCGAAGAATCCACCTAGCGACAACAGCAGCACGCGCGTCCAGATGGCGCGCGTGGCGGGGAGGCGGTCGAGCCGCGCGCCCACCAAGCCGGGCTCGGGCCCGGTTTCGGTGAGCGCCTCGGCTGCGCTCATCGGGCTGTCAATCTTCGGCGACGATGGAATTCTTCAGGATGCCGATGCCATCGATTTCGACTTCGACGGTTTCGCCCACCTTCATCCAGCGCCGTGGTTCGCGCCGCATGCCTACGCCGCCCGGCGTGCCGGAGATGATGACATCGCCCGGCGCCAGCGTGGTGAACCGCGAGATATATTCGACGATGCGCGGCACCGGGAAAATCATCTGGTCGAAATCGGCATGTTGCAGGCGCTCGCCGGAGACGCGCGTCTGAATCTTCTTGCCAGCCAATTGGCCCATCTCATCGCGCGTCACCATCCACGGCCCGAACGGACCGGTCTTGGGGAAGTTCTTTCCCGGCGTCCATTGCGAGGTGTGGTTCTGATAATCGCGGATGGAAACGTCGTTGTAGCAGGAATAGCCGGCGACATGATCGTGGGCCGCGCTCTCGGAGATATAGCGGCCGCCCTTGCCGATGATGAGGGCGAGTTCGCATTCGTAATCGACCGAGTCGGACAGCTTGGGTTTGACGACCGGTTGCAGATGGCCGATCTGCGTATCGGCAAAGCGGGTGAAGATGCTGGGGTTTTCGGATTTTGGCCGGCCCGTTTCCACCCGGTGCTCTTCATAGTTCAGGCCGACGCACAGAATCTTGCCGGGGTTGGGGATCACGGGATCGAACTGGATGGCGTCCAGTTTGTAATCGGCGGATGCGCCATTCGCGGCGCGTTCGGCTTCGGCGAGGGCGCCGGCGGCGAGCACCGCCTTGATGTCGGGATAGCGCGAACCCAGACGCGGCATCAGATCGACAACACCGTTGCCGGCAACCACCCCATAATGCGCCACACCACTCACGCGAAACGAAACAAGCTTCATGATCCTCTCCCGATTGTGACCGAAACCGGCCCTGGGCGTGCTCTTAGCCGAATTTGCCCGTGGCTTCACGCGAAAATCCGTGTCCGGGGAATGGATGGGTAAAACGTCATGGTTTACGGCGGCTGCGGGAGTTGATTCACCGAAAAACTCTGTCAATCTGCCGCACGGGGCCAGGAGCCGAGACTCCGGTCTGGGAGGGATGAATGGCGGTCGAACGCAATTTCGACGTCGGCGCGGTGATCGAAAGCGGCAAGCTTGCCTGGCCGCAGATCGGAATCGCGTTGTGGCTTTGCACCCTGATGGTGCTCGAAGGCTACGACATGCAGACGCTGTCCTTCGCGACCCCGGCGATCTTGCGCGAATGGCACGTCACCCGATCCGATTTCGGCTTCGTCTTGACCGCGCATCTGGTCGGCTATTTCGTCGGCGCCATGATCCTGAGCTTTTTCGGCGACCGGTTGGGGCGCAAGAACATCATCGTCACCGGCGCGATGATCTTTGGCGCGTTCACCTTTGCGGCGGGTTTCGCCACCTCGCCGCAGGAGCTTTATGTGCTGCGCCTGGGTGCGGGTTTCGGGCTTGGCGGCGCCATCCCGAGCGGCATTGCCTTGGCCGCCGAATACATGCCCTCGCGCGTGCGTGCGACCACCATCGGGCTGATGTTCGTGGGCTACAATCTGGGCGCGGCTGCGGGCGGTTTCATCGCCGCCTGGACGATCAAGGATTATGGCTGGTCGTGGGTGTTTTTCATCGGCGGCCTTGCGGCGGTGCCGATGTTCATCGGCCTGGCGCTTGCCTTGCCGGAATCGGTGCGCTTCCTCATCGTCAGTGGTGCGGCGCCGACACGCATTGCCGAGATCGTGCGCCGGCTGCGGCCGCAGGCCGATCTGTCCGGCGTCACCCGCTACATCCTCAATGAGGAGAGCCGCCGCATTTCGCCGCTCAGCCTGCTGTCGGAGGGGCGCGCACTGGTGACGATCCTGCTTTGGATCTCGTTCATCACCGCCTTCGCGGGTCATTACTTCATCACACTTTGGATGCCGACCGTCCTGACCGATGACGGATTTTCCGACGCGCAGGCGAACAGCGCGATGGGC
>DATARE010000237.1:0-8531 GCA_036264295.1 Micropepsaceae bacterium
GCTCTTTTGTTGATGGACCTGTCCAGCAGATAGGTCCCGACGAAGACGAGAGCCAAAACACAACCGGCAACGGCAACCACCATACCGAGCAAAGCCATGGGCTTTTACTCCCTGTGACACAGTCAAAAGATGGGTGGTGGATTTCCCCCTTTCACCCTCACCACGGATGAAGGATTCCTCATCTCGCTAACGCATTCGTGCCTGAGGCGCGAAAGGAACTTTCCCCGCGCAGCGCAATCCGGCACACTTTGTTCATGTCGCACGTGAAAAACCTTGCCGAATCCGCCAGCCTGGAAGAGCTGTACACGCAGTTGAAGCCGATGCATGTCGGCCCAGGCTGGAACAAGCCGACGCCGTCGCTTTGGGAAAGCCCACGCAAGACGTTCGTGCCGGTGCATTGGCGCTATCGCGAAGCCAAGGCGGCGCTCGATGCGGCAGGGCGTCTCGTCAACACCGAGCTGGCCGAGCGGCGCAATCTCATTCTGTACAATCCCGTTCCGGGAAACGATTACGCCACGACGCGCACGCTGCTCGCCGCCTATCAGATGATCCTCCCTGGCGAGAGAGCGCGTTCGCACCGGCACACGCCGAACGCGCTGCGTCTCATCGTCGATGCGGAACCCGGCGCCTACACGGTGGTGGATGGCGTCAAATTGCTGATGGATCCCGGCGACGTATTGCTGACGCCGAATTGGTCATGGCACGGGCATGGAAATGAATCGCATGCCCCGGCCTATTGGATCGATTTTCTCGACACGCCTTTGATCCACGCGCTGGAGCCGATGTTCTTCGAGCCGCATCCGCAGATTTACGAACCTATCGCACGTGTCGCGGCGGAATCGCCGATGCGGTTTTCCTGGAAAGATACGCTGCGGCGCCTCGATGAGTCAGCGGCTGATTCCAGCGGTCCTTACGGAACGCAAATAGCGCTTGGCGATCCCGCGATGAAAACCATCGGACTTTACATGATGCGGTTATCGGCAGGTGTCACAACGGTTTCGCATCGCACGACCGCGAACAACATCTATGCAGTGGCGAAAGGCGAAGGCGAAACGCTGATCGACGGAACGCGCTTTTCCTGGGCGCGCGGCGATGTCATGGCTGTACCTGCGTGGCGTTCTCATTCGCATACGGCGTCGTCCGATGCCGTGCTGTTGCGCGTGACGGACGCGGTCTTACTGAAGCCATTGAACCTCTTGCGCGAAGACATTCTCCCTTCGCCTGTTTGAAGCGCTCAGCGCTGCCCGTGCACTTTGACGCAGATCAATGCGGCAGAGGCGCGTCGTTCCTATATTTCCTATAGAAATTGAAAGAGGGTCACGCCAATGCGCGGATCGAAAATGGTTTTAACAGGTGCAGTTTTGGCTTTTGGCATGTGGGGCGCCGCTATTGCCGCTCCTGCCGTTGTTCCGGCGCAGCCGGCGGTGGAGGATTGCCAGAAAATGGGCGGCGAAGTCAGCGCGCTGATCGATAAGCAGAACACATCGCCAAACCTTCCTGCTGCGCGCTCTGCATTTCAGGTCGGTATCATGGAATGCATGGATGGCGACGATGCTGCCGCCAACAAACATTATCAGGATGCCAAGAAGCTGCTGACGGAAGATCAGAAAGTGACACCGCCGCCGGCGCCCGCGCAAAAGAAGCAGGCCGGTTGAGTTAGCTGATATTTGGTTTCGGACCGCCGCCCGCCCAATCCAGAAGTTCTGCGATATGGGCGGTCGGCAGTTCACCGGAAAGGTGAGTCAAGCAGCCGATATTCGCTGACACCAGAAGGCCGGCACCGGTGGCGCGAATAGCAGCGAGTTTTCGTGACCGCAATTCGTCGGCGATGGCCGGCTGCAACAGGCTATAGCTTCCCGCCGAACCGCAGCAGAGATGGGCGTCGGGAATCGGTGCGAGCCGAAATCCAGCCGCGGCCAGCAACGCCTCCCCCCTCCCGTAAAGCCGTTGGCCGTGCTGCAACGAGCAGGGCGGGTGATAGGCGATCACCGGTGCGTCTGCGATTGGGGCCACAGCAACCGGTCTTGCGATTTCGCTGAAATCCTTCACCTTAGCGATGAATGCTTCGGCGCGCGTTTTCCACGAGGGCTCATCGGCGAAAACGCGGCCATATTCTTTCAGGAATGCCGAACAGCCGCTTGCGGTGATCAGCACTGCGTCCACAGCGCCTTTCGCGGATTCGCGTTCGAAGGCGGCGATCATCGCGCGGGCGGCGGATTTTCCGGCTTCGGTCTTGCCCATGTGATAGGCCAGTGCACCGCAGCAGCCCGTCTGCGGCAAAACGTCTACGCGAATTTTCTGTCGCGCCAGAACGCGCGTCGCCGCCGCATCGATTTCCGGCGCTAGAGCGCGCTGCACACAGCCGGGCAGCAACAGCACGCGCTGCGCCTCTACCCCTCCCCCAACGCGGGGAGGGGTTAGGGGTGGGGGAACGCGCTTCCTCGCGCCAACGCCCGCCTTGCGGCTCATGGTTCCGAGCTTGCCAGGTAAGCGCGACACAATCGGCGCAAACACGCGTCCCGTTGCAGAAAGTGCTGCAAACAATTTCGGCCGCGTCAGCACGAACAGGATGAAGTTGCGGAACAGACGCTCGCCGAATGGTCGCCGATAATGGGCTTCGATATGGGCACGCGATTTTTCGATCAGCGCCGAATAATCGACGCCCGAAGGACACGCCGTCCGGCATCCGAGGCAGGAGAGGCATTGATCCAGATGCTTCACCGTTTCCGCCGTCGGCGGCGCCTCGCTTTCCAGCATATGCTGCATCAACACGATTCGGCCGCGCGGGCCGTCGCGTTCGTCGCCGAGCACCAGATAGGTCGGGCAGGTCGCCGTGCAGAAACCGCAATGCACGCAGGTGCGCAAAGCTTTCTCCGCTTCCTTAATATGCGGATCGGCAAGCTGGTCGCTGCGGAAGGCGGTTCGCATTAGACGCCCTGGAACATGCGTTCGGGATTGAGCACGCGCTTGGGATCGAACGCAGTCTTTACGCTGCGGGTGATTTCCGCCCGTGCCGGCGTTTCGGGCTCGAACACCGTCAAGCGTTCTCTGGCCTGCCTGGTCGCGCGCATCAAGGTGGCGTGACCGCCGAAGCGTGCGGTGATGCCGCGCAAACGTTCCGCCGTCTCATCATTGGCTGGAAGGCCAAGCCACAGCAGTCCGCCTGCCCAATCCGCGTACCAGAATGCGGCGGATGCGATGCCGCATGAGGTCAGCGCGTCACAGGCGTTCACGGCGGGCACGCATAAACGCCAAATGTCCGTGGCGATCTCCCGAAAATGGCTCGCCGAGGAGACGGCACGGAACACATTCTTCGTAGCATCTTGGTCCAGCACTTTGGTTTCGTAAGCCGCGAATTGCTTGTGCAATTCGGCGAGCTTTTGTTCTACCGCTGCGTGCGTGCCTTCGACCCGGATCAGCGCCGTGCCGCCACCGTCGGAAAGCACATAAGATAGGCCCGAGGCATCGAGCGGCAATCTTGCGGCCTCCCGCAACAGGCGCAAACCCGTTTCCGCGCCGCAATCGATACCGAATGCCGCAACCCGCTCGGGCCGCGGACTGACGCGAAACGTGATCTCGGTCAGGACTCCGAGCGTGCCGAATGCGCCGCACATCAGCTTGGGCAGATCGAACCCCGTCACGTTTTTGATCACATGGCCGCCCGCCTTGATGGTCTCGCCCTTGCCGTTGACGAAGCGGCAGCCGATCACGTGGTCCCGCACCGCACCCGCTTTCACCCGCCGTGCGCCGCACGCATTCGTCGCCACGATGCCGCCAAGCGTGGCGCGGCCGGCTTGCGCGCCGAACAGCGGCCCCCAATCGGCCGGCTCGAAGCCCAGCATTTGATTCTTTTCGGCAAGAGCGGCTTCGATGTCGGTGAGCTTGGTTCCCGCGCGCGCGGTCAGCACCAATTCCTCCGGCTCATATTTCACGATGCCGGAAAGCGCGCTCACGTCCAGAATCGTATCTGCCGAAACGGGCCTGCCGAATTCCTGTTTGGTCCCGCCAGAAAGAATCTCGAATGACATATTCTTTTCGGCCGCTTCGCGCACGGCATCGGCAATTTCAGCTTCGTTATGCAGCGAGATCGTTTTCATGAGTGGTCGTCGATGCTTTGCGGCAAGCAATCCCCCCACCCGGAGCGCTGCGCGCTCCGACCTCCCCGCGCCGGGGGAGGTGTGATCAGCGTTTCACCTGCCCCAACGCGGGGAGGGGCTAGGGGTGGGGGCGGCGGCGACATTTTCACGCTCACATCCGTGGCAGATTGGCGAAGGGCAGTCGCCCGCCCTGCACATGCATGCGGCCCAATTCCACGCAGGCATGCAGCGTCGGAAACACCTTGCCGGGATTGAGCAGACCCTGCCCGTCAAAGGCGCATTTCAGCCTTTCCTGCTGCGCCAAATCGATGTCGGAGAACATCTCGCCCATCAATGCCTTTTTCTCGACGCCGACGCCATGCTCGCCAGTCAACACGCCGCCCATGGCGACACACAGCTTCAGAATATCGGCACCGAAGGCTTCCGCGCGTTCCAATGCACCGGCACTCATGCAATCGAACACGATGAGCGGATGCAGATTGCCGTCGCCGGCATGGAACACGTTGCAGCAAACGAGGCCGTAATGTTCCGAAAGCTGCGAAATCCGGTCCAGCACCTCGGCCAGCGCCTTGCGCGGGATTGTGCCGTCCATGCACAGCATGTCCGGTTCCAGACGGCCCATGGCGCCGAACGCGGCCTTGCGCCCCGACCAGACGCGAGTGCGTTCGGCTTCATCGGCGCAATCGCGCGTAGAGGTGGCACCACACGATGCTGCGATCTCGGCGATGCGCCGGGCGTCGTCGGCGACTTCCGCTGGCATGCCGTCGATTTCGCCGATCAGGATGGCCTCCGCCCCCGGCGGATAATTCGGGGCGCAGAATGCCTCCACCGCTTCGATGCAGCGGCGGTCCATGAATTCCAGTGCTGCGGGAATGATGCCTGCCGCGATGATGGCGGCCACGGTTTCGCCGGCTTGACGCACGCTGTCGAAGGCGATCAGCAGCGTGCGGGTCACCGGCGGGCGCGGCAAAATCCGCAGCGTCGCCTCCGTCACCACGCCCAGCATGCCTTCGGAGCCGCAGACCACGCTCAACAGGTCGAGCCCACCATCGCCCGCATGTTTGCCGCCAAGCCGCACCCGTTCGCCGCTCATTAACACGAGTTCCACGCCCATCAGATTCTGTGTCGTCAGCCCGTATTTCAGGCAATGAATGCCGCCGGAATTTTCGGCCACATTGCCCCCGATGGTGCAGGCGATCTGGCTCGAGGGATCGGGGGCATAATAAAAGCCGCGCGCCTGCACCGCCCGTGTCACCGAGGCATTCGTGACACCCGGCTGAACCACGGCGCAGCGGTTCTCGTAATCGATCTCCAGAATCCGGCTCATGCGCGACATGCCCAGCAGAATCGAATCGGCCAGCGGCAAGGCGCCGCCCGACAGCGACGTTCCCGCTCCGCGCGGGACGATTCGAATGTTCTCCCGCCCCGCATAGGCGAGCACGCCCGCCACCTGATCCGCGTTTTCCGGCAGCACGCACAGAAGCGGCCGCTGGCGATAGGCGGTCAAAGCGTCACAATCGAACGCCGTCAGGGTGGCTTCGTCCCCAATGACCCCATCGGGCACGATTCGCCGCAAAGCGTCGGCGATATCGGTACGGCGGGCGAGGGTTGCAGGGTCGGGGGGCGGAAGCGTTATCATGGGCGAGGTCTATTACCACAAATAGACCGCCGCACCCCCTTTACGGCGCGCGGCGAAATGCCAACACTTGAGAAAACGAAAGCCGGGGGGCCGCGGATGTGGAGCCAAGTCTATAACCCGTTCGGGAATGCGGGGCTTTCGACCCTGGCCGCGGCCGTGCCCGCGGTGTTCCTGCTGATTATGATCGCCTCGGGCCGGGTCAAGGTTCACATCGCCGCCATCGTCGCGCTTGCGACCGCTGTTGCCATCGCGGTGTTCGGTTTCACCATGCCGGCGGGCATGGCGCTTCGGGCCGTGGGGTTCGGCCTGATCACTGGTTTCTTCCCTATCGGCTGGATCATCCTGAACGTGATCTTCCTCTATCGGCTCACCGATGAGCGCGGCTGGTTCGCCATCATGCAGCGCTCCATCGGCGAGATCACGCCGGACCGGCGCCTGCAATTGCTGCTGATCGCCTTTGCTTTCGGGGCCTTTTTCGAAGGCGCGTCGGGTTTCGGCACGCCCGTGGCGGTCACCGGACAAATCATGATGGGGCTGGGCTTCTCGCCCTTGGCGTCGGCCGGATTGTCGCTGATCGCCAACACCGCGCCGGTGGCGTTCGGGGCCTTGGGCGCGCCCATTGCCGGGTTGGCCACCGCGACCGGAATCGATCCCTATATTCTGGGCGCCATGGTGGGCCGTCAATTGCCGCTGTTTTCGGCGATCGTGCCCTTCTGGCTGATCTGGGCCTTTGCGGGCTGGCGGGGCGCCAAGGAGATCTGGCCGGCCGCTTTGGTGTGCGGACTTTCCTTTGGCGTCACGCAATTCCTGATCTCCAACTATATCAGTCCATGGATCGCGGCCATTGGCTCGGCCCTGGTGTGTCTCGTCTGCCTGCGCAGCCTGCTTTATGTGTGGCAGCCGGCGACGATCTGGACGTCGCCCGCGCTGCGCATCCGTGACGATTCCGCGCTTTCCATGCCGCCGGTTTTGCAGCCCAAGGGTGGCGGCGCCAGCGGCGGACAGGTCGCGCTGGCCTGGATGCCCTGGGTGATCCTTTGCGTGGTGCTTTCGCTGTGGGGCGTGGACGCTGTGAAGGCGTTCCTGAACTCGCTCTTTGCGCCCGCTTTCCCTGTGCCGGGTCTGCACAATCTGGTGCTGCGGATGCCGCCCGTGGTGGCGATGCCGACGCCGGAACCGGCGGTGTTCGTTTTCACCTTCCTGTCTTATAGCGGCACCGGCATTCTGGTGTCGGCGATTATTTCCGGCTTCCTGATGGGTTTTTCGCCGCTGCGGATGGCGCAGGTTTACATCAAGACCATCAGCGTGGTGGGCTATTCGCTCATCACCATTTCCTGCATGTTGGCGATCGGCACACTCACACGCTATGCGGGCGTGGACGCGACGCTAGGCCTCGCCTTTGCGGGCACCGGGGTGCTCTATCCATTTTTCGGTACGTTGCTGGGCTGGCTTGGCGTCGCACTCACGGGTTCGGACACGGCGTCGAATGTCTTGTTCGGCGGCTTGCAGAAGATCACCTCGCAACAGCTCGGCCTGTCGCCCATTCTGATGGCTGCGGCCAATTCGTCCGGTGGCGTGATGGGCAAGATGATCGACGCGCAATCCATCGTGGTGGCGTCCACGGCCACACGCTGGGTCGGGCATGAAGGCACGATCCTGCGCTTCGTGTTCAAGCACTCGATCGTGCTGGCGATCCTGGTCGGCCTTTTGGTGACGCTGCAGGCTTATGTCTATCCGTTCACCGAGATGGTGCTGAAATAGACTCGCGCATGCTTTGCGATGCGAACGAAAATGACCGATCGCCGCACGCATTGGGATGACACATACACCGCCAAAGCGGACAGCCAGGTGAGTTGGTATCAACCCCACCCGGATCGTTCGCTCGCGCTGATCAGGTCGGCTGCGCGGGACCCGGCGGCTGCCATCATCGACGTCGGCGGTGGCGCTTCGCGATTGGTGGATGCACTGATTTCGGAAGGCTATTCGGACGTCACGGTCTTGGACATTTCCAAGGTCGCTCTGGAACACGCGAAAGCGCGCCTGAAAGGGCTAGCCGGCCAAGTGTCATGGATCGTTGCCGATATCACCCAATGGCAGCCTGAGCGAAACTGGGATATCTGGCATGATCGCGCCGTGTTTCACTTTCTCACCGATGCGGCCAGCCAGGATGCTTATATTGCGGCGCTGAGACAGGGAACATTACCGGGCGCCGCGGTGATCATGGCCACGTTCGCGCTTGCCGGACCGGAACGGTGCAGCGGACTACCCGTCCAGCGATATAGCCCGGCGACTTTGGCGGCGCGCCTTGGCCCTGATTTCACATTGCAGGCCGAGGCAGTGGAGATGCATCCAACGCCTTTTGGCACGACGCAGGAATTTGCCTATACGGCCTTCCAGCGCGCGTAATGCGGTTTCAGCCGTTCTCGGAATGAATCTCGATAGCATCGACGCGGTTCGGATAGAACGCGACGTGATCCTTTATCGCAGCCACCGCCTCATAAGGCGCCTCATAGCTCCATGCCGCATTGATCGAACGGTCTCCGCCGTTTGGGATGCTGAAATAGGTGCAATCGCCCTTGTACGGGCAATAGGTGGCGTGTTGCGTTCGCTGCAAAAGCGTCATGTCGATGTCCTGGCGGGGAATGTATTGCACAGCGGCGTAGGCCGCTTCGCGCAACGTCAGCGCGGCTCTCGTATCGGCCACCACGCGGCCCGCCACGAAAACCACGACCCGCGCAGGGTTTGGCACAATGGAAATCGGATGATCGGGCGCTGGATATTTGACGGCTTTGCCT
>DATARE010000492.1:0-1516 GCA_036264295.1 Micropepsaceae bacterium
GTCACATGATGAGCGGGGTGGTGGCTGTGCCGACTACCTCGGATGACCCCAAGTACTGGCACAATCGTGCTAAAGAGGTGCGATCGAAGGCGGGCGTCATCGTTGAACCTCGTATAAAATCCAAAATGATCAAGCTTGCGGAAAGCTATCAAAAGATCGCGCAGCGGACTGAAGACCGGCTTCGATTGTCGGTTCAGAGCCGAAATCCTCATGATCTTTATGGCGCTGATCGCCACTTGAGTTGAGGCAATGCTGCCGACAACGATCGGACCTACGTCCGGGAAGGCCTGCTCGCCATCGCCGGCTTGGTGCGACGTTCGACCGTCCCGCTAGGTAGCTAATATTGTCGCTTTCGGGGGGCAAAGCCGACTTCCGGCGGAAGTGCCCAAAACGACGCCAATGAACCAAAGCGACATGTGTGTGGGGACATCGCGGCCGAACAAATCTGCTCGTCGTACGTCAAAACAACGCGTCCGGCTGGAAGCACGACCATCCGCCGGCGCGACAATCTCCTCGTAAAAATTTCACGACGACGGCTGTGAGACCTTGCACAATCGCGGTAGCCTCCACCCATTGAGCTTTCGGCCGGGCCAACTGATGAATCAGGGAGATTTGCGAATGACCAAGACCGAAGCCAGCGCGATCCGTCCATTTCACGTGAGTTTTCCGGAAGCGGAAGTCACCGACCTGCGCAAGCGCGTCAACGCAACAAAGTGGCCGGAGCGGGAAACAGTCACGGATACAACGCAAGGCGTCCAGCTCGCGACTATTCAAAAACTCGCGCGATACTGGGGCACTGAATACGACTGGACCAAATGCGAGGCAAGACTGAAGGCCCTGCCGAATTACATCACCGAGATCGACGGACTGGACATTCATTTCATTCACGTCCGCTCGAAACATGAGGATGCGCTGCCGCTCATTGTCACGCATGGGTGGCCCGGCTCCGTCATCGAGCAGCTCAAGATCATCGATCCGCTGACCAATCCTATGGCGCACGGCGGAAGCGCATCGGACGCGTTCCACTTGGTCATTCCGTCGTTGCCGGGCTACGGATTCTCAGGCAAGCCGTCTACGGCCGGCTGGGGCCCCGAGCGCATCGCGCGTACCTGGACCGTGCTGATGAGGCGTCTTGGGTACACGAAATTTGTGGCGCAAGGCGGCGATTGGGGCGCGCTCATCACACAGCTTATGGGCGTGCAGGCGCCGCCGGAATTGCTCGGCATTCACACCAACATGCCCGGCGCCGTTCCACCCGACATCGACAAGGCGGCCTTCGCGGGCGCCCCGGCGCCATCCGGTCTCTCAGTCGACGAACGGCATGCGTACGATCAGTTAGTGTTCTTCTATGGTCACGGCCTGGCCTACGCCCAGGAGATGGGGAACCACCCACAGACGCTGTACGCGATCGCGGATTCACCAATCGGCCTCGCCGGCTGGATCCTCGACCACGACGCGAGCAGCTATGCGATGATGACACGCGTCTTCGACGGGAAAACCGAAGGTCTCACGCGCG